>NZ_OMWA01000027.1 GCF_900314615.1 uncultured Methanobrevibacter sp.
ATTTCATACCTATTGGTCAAGGAAAATTCATAAATAAATATGAATGGAAATGCTTTGACGAAACAATAGGTATGGCCTAAGAATCTCCGGCTTCTACAAGCCGGAGAGGTTCAAGAAGTAAATTCATACACTATGCTAATTTCCTTTATTTAGTAAAATTGACTTCATTTAAAAGAATTGTATTCATCAAGTGAAATTTTCGAGACTGATAAAAAATGTAAAATAAAAATGAATATTATTCATCTAAAACAGACCTTTTCCAACTCATAACGGCAAGATTTCGAAATTAAGCTATAATATGTCAGACATCACAACAACAATGGAAAAAAACCGAACAAACGTTTTTAAAGGCAAGTTAGGACTTACTTTCGAAAAAATATAAATAGTGAGTATTTCATAAGAATATATTGAAGTTAAAACTTCAAATAATAATCGAGTGTTAACACGCTTAGTTATTATTTTTTCTCCATTTTAACTTATGTGTAGGGAGTTAACATACTCTCCCTAAACTATAAGTGCTTTTTTTATAAAACAAGATTGTTAGTAAGTGCTTACACGCGAAAAAGTTTATATAATTATTATTTCATATATTTACATGTACTTTGAAGGTTTTTCCACCTCTCAAAGTAAGGATGATTGAGTAGTCAATTATCCTATTTCATTATATCCAAATCAAACTTGAAAACACACCAATGGGTGTTTAAATACTCCCAATAATTTCCTAAGTTGATTTGAATTCTTTTTTTATTGATTAAGGGTGCAAGCGAGTACTTACACGCGAAAAACTTTAAATATTACACTTTTCATATACTCAATTGTACTTTTAAAGATGAAAGTTGTTAACAAACCCGTTTTTTTAAATTAACATGATGGAGTTAAACTCCCGCAATCATGTTATCATTCAAGTTCTTTTTTTAAATGATCAATCAGCTCTGTGACTTTGTCAAGCTGTGATTTGAATTCTTGTTCTCTGGGAGATCCCTTTACTTTTTCGTATTTCTCTTCAAGTGATGATTTTAACTCTTCTGCTTTTGCAAGTCTTGACTCGATATTGCTTTTATCTGCCATAATAACACCTGATAATAGGTATGTTTTTTAAGAGTAATGAATATTATTGTATGAGCTAAACTTTGATTAAGGGCTTAAATAGTGATTTAAAGGATGCAAGTAAGTACTTGCAGTCGAAAAACTTTATAAATGACTATTAGACAATATAAGATTAACAAAAACTTGTTTAGAGGTGAAAACATGAAAATATCAAAAACACTTAAAGGAATACTGGACTCAATGAACAGACCTCATGTGGAACCTTTCACTGTCGAGAGACTCAACAGAAAAACAGGTAAAATAGAACACGTCCACATGGTCCCGACCTCAGTTGACGGATACTACACCTTCCTGCCCTATATGCACTAAAACCATCACCTATTTTTTCTCTTTTTAACTTAAATCGACATATTTTTATACATTCATCATTATAGTAAATAACATGTGTATAACACAATTTAAGGGAGGAATCTAATTTGGCGATGAACATTAACATTGACGTAAACAACGAAAACGAGTTCAATCAGCAGCTGCAGATGTATCTTGCTCAAGGATACAATATGCAGAGTAATTTTAACGGAACAGCTATTTTAAAGAAAAAATCATACAGTCTGGCACTTCTTATTATCCTGCTCATATTCATTTTCCCGGTAGCGATCATATACTATCTGGTTGCCTCTGACGATATTGTGACTATAACCAATAAAAGCGTCCAGGGCTCCGGAGATTCAACATCAAAGCCATTCGACGGATACTGTGAAGAATGCGGTCACGGACTTTACAAAGAATCCAAATTCTGCCCGGGATGCGGAAAAGACGTGTCATTGGAAGGAATTGATGAAGATGAAAACGTTCCTCTTTGTCCGAACTGCGGAAAAGAAGTAAGCGAATCCAACAGGTTCTGTCCGAACTGCGGAAAAGATTTAACAGAAGAGGAAATTGTCGAAGAAAAGCGCAAATGTGACGAGTGCGGAGAAGAACTTCTCAGTGAAGCTAAATTCTGTCCGAACTGTGGAAAAGATTTAACAGAACAAGAAGAGGAAGAAAATGCCTTACTGCAGTAACTGTGGAAAAGAAATTAAAGAGGACTCCAAATTCTGCCCCCACTGCGGAGAAGGAGTTAAAGAAAAGACCCCTGAGACTACTTCAGGAATAATATGTCCGAAATGCGGTTCCACCATACCATTTGGAAGTACTGTATGTGTGAAGTGCGGAAATTCACTCAATCAGGACACACACACTGCAGCAATCGTAATCGGATACATATGCTCAATATTCCTGCCGCTTTTTGGAATAATCATCGGAATCTATCTTCTCACAAGACCTAACAAGGACGTCCACAAGCACGGAATAATAATGATAGTTCTAGCAATCATTCTGGCAATTGTCTATTATATGTGGTTTTCATACATGGCATACGTCAATTCAATGAGATATTACAATTATTATTATTAGTGATTTTATGGCGAGATTTTGCGATAAATGCGGACATGAGCTTGCAAATGAAAAGGGAAAATTCTGTGACAGATGCGGAGCTGAACTGAAATATGAGTCTGATTCATCTGCAGGCAGCAGCATGAATATTCCCATTTACACAGAAGAAAAAAGCATGGCAGTTGCAATGTTGCTCTCATTCATATTTGCAGGAACAGGAATAGCATATGCAGGCAATCTTGAAAAGGGAATTGGTATTTTTGTAGTTTCAATAATAGTGAATTTTATTACAATATCTACAGGAGGAATATTTTTTATTTTCACCCTGGCTGTGTGGATTGCAGGTATGGTTCTCACCTATAAGGAAGTTGAAAATGTCAACAATCAGCGCCGAATGATGCTGAACCAGCAATATCAAAACTGATAAGTGCAAAAAAATAACTGCTGAAGCAATCCTTATTATCAGACCGATGAAGGATCAAAAATATGCAAATCAAAAACTGCAGGAAGCTTATCCGGATGAGTATTCCTGGATGAGTGAAGATTCAAATGATAAGAGTTCTGAGAAATATGAAGATAACTAATCTTCATTTTCAACTATTTTTTCCAAATATTTACCTAATCTTTCAACAACAACCAAAGCATTGCCTGATTACCTGAAAAATGCCATATCATAACTGAATAGAATATAATAAAACAGAGGGTAAAAAATGTATCTGGAAACCTGCATAATATATAAAGACGGCAAGAGAGTTGAATTTGATTTTACTCCTTCAAACGAACTGTATTTAAAATTAAATGATTACTGCAAAGGCACATACGGATGTGAAAGTTTTTATACAAAAAAACTCTCGCAAAAAGACATAAACGAAATAAATCAGACAGATTCTTATTTAAAACCCTACTTAAAAACAGACTGCATACTGGACTTTATAATACACAGAAACATTATAATTAACGGATAAACTGTCAAACATCTGAATAGCTTAAAGAATCAGTCATTTACAAAATAGGAATAGATTTCATCCCTCACAGGACTTTCAAGTTTGAATTTGAAATTAACAATAGGCTGGTCTTTGCCGTTGATGTTCCTGTACACCTGCTTATATGTGATTGGAGTCAATTTACCTATATAGTAGAACTCAATTCCCTCATCGTTGCTTTTCTGAATGAATAATTCCACATCAAGACCATTATAGTTAATTAACGGTTCAAGTTCTGATGAGGAGGTTTTCCTGTTGTTTCTACTCATCCAGTTGAACACTTCTTTTGATATGAAATGGTCTTCGTAGTTGATTGTCTCTGAAATGTCTTCAGCCTTGTTGTAGGTTACAAAAATCGGACAGGTATTGTACTTTATCTTGTATCCCCCGATATTCTGCCCGTTCATGAAGTATTTCCAGTTGAGAATTCTTAAAACATCTTCACGGGAGTACTTTTCATATAACTTGAAATCTTCTTTTGAATCATATACGTTTTCATACTTGAAAAATCCGTATTTTAAAGCATCATTTAAATGGTCTACAAATACCTGACTGGTTAAAGCCTTTTTAAAATCCTCTGAGATTTCAAATCTGTAGCCCTTATTGTTTTTAAGGTCATTGTAGATATCCTCATTGAATTTGAAAAAGAGGTTTTCCGGCTTTTCAACTATTTTTTCAATTGTATTTGCCTGATATCCTTCGCCCTTTTCCTTTAAATAGAAATTAAGGCTTAAAAAGTTGATAGCTCCCTTAATGGAGTCAAACTGGTTTTCCAATCCGAAATTTTCTTTTAAACACTTTTCAATTTGCTCAACTGTAAAATACCTGTTGAACTTCAGGCATTCAAGAATTATAAGCTCATGGGGCCTGATTCCCTTCAAAAGCTTTTTGGATATGAATTTCAAGAAATCCGTATTGTCAATGTGGGATGTGTAGTCATCATCGACATCACATAAAAAGTCATGATATGTCTGATAATCCTTGTGTGCGAGGATTAACTCCGGATTGAATTCTGCATTGACGGCGAAGTCATATAATGAAGGAATCCTTCCAAGCTTGTATTTTAAATTCATGTACTTTTCCTTAAAGAGAGCCTTCCTGTTGAATGAAGTGTTGTTAATGGAGTCAAATATACGCTTTTTGGAAATTTCATCAAAGTTTATTGAAGAAGCGCCGGGAATAATCTTATTTCCTTCAATGAGATACTTTCTGATTCTGTCCTTATCATATGATCTGTCTCCTGAAAGTGCAATAGGAATCATGAAGTTGTTTTTGTAGTTTCCGATGAAATCCAGAATAACAACATACTCCTTGTTTTTATATTTCCTAAGACCTCTTCCAAGCTGCTGGATGAAAATGATTGGAGACTCTGTTGGTCTAACCAGAAGCACCTGATTGATTTCGGGAATGTCAACCCCTTCATTGAAGATGTCAACTGTGAAAATGAATTCGATTTTATCAGGGTTTTCATCGTTTGTAAGCCTGTCTATTGCATCAAGACGCTTTTCCTGTGAATCGTCACCTGTCAGAACCACTGACTTATAGCCTCTTTTGTTGAATTTCTCACTTAAAAGTTCAGCTTCCCGTTTTCTTGAACAAAAGACCAATGCTTTTCTTCTCTCTCCTGAGTATCCGTAAAACTCCGCTTTTTCTATTAGATAGTCAACACGCTTGTTGGAAGCCAGAAGATTGAAGTCTGTGAAGTTATCGTCAACGGTTTCGTCTTCAAACTCAACGTCAGTAATTCCAAAATAATGGAAAGGACATAAAAGGTTTTCCTCTAAAGCTTCCTGAAGTCTGATTTCATGGGCAATGTTGTTGTCGAAAAGATCGTATATGTTAAAGCCGTCTGTACGTTCAGGTGAAGCAGTCATTCCAAGCCAGAATTTAGGTTTGAAATAGCGGAAAATCTTGTGATAGCTTAAAGCTCCAGCCTTGTGGACCTCGTCGATGACAATATAGTCGAAATGTTCGGGACTGTAGCTTTCATAGACCTCATCCTTTGACATTGTCTGGATAGTTGCGAAAACATAGTTTTTATCGAAATCCTTGGAGTTTCCAGAAACTAAACCGAAGTTTTCATGGTCCTTGAAAACGTTCTTGTAGGCGTTTATTGATTGCTTTGCAATCTGTTCCCTGTGAACTAAAAAAAGAAATCTTTTTGGTCTGAAATCCTTAACGGCAAATGCTGAAGCGTAAGTCTTACCGGTACCTGTTGCTGAGACTAAAATGGCTCTCTTTTCACCGTGCTTTATGAGATTTCGCAGGTTTTCGAGAAACTCCTCCTGCATGATGTTTGGAGTTAAGTCTTTAACGTGCTTTTCTTTAAGCTCTTCTGTGATTTTTCTGATATTTTTAAAGTTTTTATTGTCATTGTAAATCTTTTCATAGGCCGGTAGGGCTTCACTTAAAGAATTTGCTTTATTCCACAGCTCCTTAAACTCATGTTTGATTGATGAGAGCATTTCACCTTCTTCTAAAGAGGTGAACTCCACATTCCACTCCTTGTTGACTGTTAGAGCATTCATTGTGAGATTTGAACTTCCCACGATGGCCTTGTAGGTGTTGTTCTTTTTAAAGATATATCCCTTTGTGTGGAAGCCCTCGCTTTCCTGTGAATACATCTTAACTTCAATGTTTGAAAATTCCTGAAGCTTTCTTAATGCCTTAGGTTCGGTAAAGTATAAATAGTCAGTGGTGAGGATTTTACCTTTAACGTTCAGTCTTTCAAGTCTTTTGAACTCCTCTAAAAGATGCATTAGTCCACCCATGGTTATGAATGCGGAAGACATTATAAACTCATCGCAGTTTTGAAGTTCAGAGACGATTGAATTGATTACTTTGGTGTTTTGACTGTTATAGACCAGTTTTGGTGTGAAATCTGTGTTGGAGTCATTGTTTAAGTTGATAAAAGCAGTTTTAGCTCCGTTTAAGATTTCATCCCGGTTCATTTTAATCATCCATAGTTTCTTTTAGATAATCTATAATCTGCAAATCCGCAGGAATCCAGTTTACCTCGCCAAGTTCTGATTTTTCAAGCCACCTGGCGTCGTTGTGTTCTAGAAGCTTTGGAGTTCCGCTTTCAATTATTGCTTCAAAACAGCTCATTTTAAGATAAAAAGTAGGATACTGATATTCCAAGTCTAAGGCGAATTTTGTGGGTTTTATAGTGCAGTCAAGCTCTTCTTTGATTTCCCTTATAAGTGCCTGCTCTTTTGTTTCCTCTGGCTCTATTTTGCCGCCAGGAAATTCCCACATGTTTATAAATTCCCCATATCCTCGCTTAGTGGCCAGAATTTTATTATCCTTTTTAATAATAGCTGCAACAACATTTAAAGTTTTCATAAGTTTTTCCTCTGGTTAAATATTTGGCAGCTTACGTTATATAGTTTTAATTTTAGAATAATATTAAACAGAATCAACTATGAACTAACTATGTCCAAAGTAATTAATCCATGATTAAACAATAATGTTTTAATCACTTCTTTAATAAATATTTCCAAATTATCCTCTTCAATATCCTCATTTCCAGGCGTTAGAGAAAAAGCACCAACAGATGGAATTATTAAATCAGATTCATAAAATCTTTGAGTTATATTTCCCGGATAGAGAACATAAGCCCCTTCAGTTTTTAAAATAGAATCTTTATATGTGTGCATTTTATAGATATCCCCATCTTTGAAAATATAGTCTTTCTCTTCTTCAGCATCCCTTTTATCTATCTCCTCATCAAGCTCAGTAGAATTAGTAATTTTTGAGTAAAAATTGCTAATTTCAAGCTCAGAGCGATATTTAGCATCAAAATGAATGTAGTGAGTTTCACCACCAATTGTAACAAGCAATGTATAGTCCGGCTTGAAAGCTAGAGAATATGACCTGTATTGTGATTTATCAGAAAATCTCAAGTTATAAAACAAATCAATTTTAATATCCTGACCATGTAAATTTAATTTAAAGTGTTTTACAGACTTAACACCTTTTTTAATACCAATAGACCAATTGTCCTTGTTGATTAGAAATACATCTTCAAAACTGATTTTATTAATGCTCAAATCATTTAAAACTTTTAATATTTTGAAATAACACCAATATTCATATAATTCAGACAGTTTCTTCTCAAATCCTTTGAATTGGTCGTTAACCTCATCCCAGCTTAATCTAAATGAAAATTCAAGCATTAAAAAGTAATGGAAAATTTCTCTGTAGCCTTCCTTTTTTTGCAAAATCTGAGAGTTGAACGGAACATAATCCATTGTAGAGATATGATTAAAGAATTTGGCAGACAAATAATACTCGATTTCATCTCTAAAATAGGATAGCTTATCTTTAATGTATCCTTCTTTAGAATTGGCACTCAGTTTTTCAACAAGATTTTGTATCAGCTCTAAAAAGTATTTTAAAAATCTGTTTTCAGGAATATCTATAACATCCTCATGTTTTATTTGGTCAATTTCATAAGGCAAATATCCATTTAGTTTTTTAGCAATTTCCAAATTAGAATCTGATTTAAACAGTTTATTCGGTTTTGTAACTATATTTTTTAACGTATTATGATTAACGTTAGATGCAAATGAAATTGGAACTGTTTCTGTGTGATTTTTTAGCTGAGAATGGAGGTTTTTAGAGAGATATTCAAAAATTGAAGGCAGATTATCCTGCCTGAAGAGATATTCTAAAAACATGAAATCTTCATATAAAGTCTCTTTTTTTCTTGAATCCAGTTCAAATTCCTGATATAATGGTGAATTGACTTCAAAAATTAGACTTAATGCCTGCTGGGATAAATCTGCAATCATTGAAGAGTATTGATTGAAATAGTCTATTTTTTTAGATCTTACTTCAATCGGGATTTTAATTGAAGAGACCTCATCTTTTTTAATATCTAAAAATGATTTACCAACATAACTTCTAAAGTTTAGAGTTCCAGCAACTTTATATTTGTTATTATCACCCAAATCAAATCGGAATTCTTTAAAATGATTATCATTCATTTTGGTTAAGGAATACAGTACATTATATGTTGCATTAACATCCCTTGACTCAAATAGTATCTGATATTCAGTTTCTTCTAAAAACATCAGATTTGCGAAATTAGATGTAGGGTTTTGCCAGTACTGAATCGGAGTCAAATTATCTGGTTCATCAACTAATGGAACATTCTTTAATGTTAGAGAACTTGAAATGTTAATGTCGGATTCTTTTTGAGAAGAATAGTCAATAGAACTAACACTTAAAACTCCCATATTGTTTGAATCATCATCTATCAGATTGATAATAACTTTTTGCTCGATCATTTAAATCTTTAATTTATAAATGAAACATATCTTTGATCAGACAATACTTTAGACATGTTTTGAAGCTTTAATGCTGAAGTATAATATCTACAATTGTCTTTAGTAACGTTAAAGTTCTTAGGATTTTCATTATTGTTTCTCTCAATCAGACAAAGATTGAATAATTTGGTTAGGACATTGCCAATAGCTTTTTCTGAACCATGGAGTTTAGGAAGTATTTTCTGTTTGATTTGAGCATCAAAATACCTTTCCCAGTTATCCCATTCTTCAGGAGAGTTTTCATATCTCCATGAAACAACCATAAATCTTAAAATTTCGTTGATTACTCTAAAACCAAAGTCAAAGCTTGAATCTTTAAGAGTTTCCTGAAATGCTGTTAGCTCCATGGCTAACTCATGCCATAAATTATCATCACCATAGGAAATTTTAGTGAAAATATCTTTTAAATCCATAATATTGAAATTTGAAATGTTTGATCCATCCAATGGAGACTGCAAGTATTCAATATCCCCTTCAAAATCATTTGAGTCCAGGCCAGACTCCATATACTGCGAAGCAGATAACGTGTCAAATTCTATTGTATTTGCCCTGTCAAGCACTTTCGGGGAAAACATATAAGTTGTTTCATCCACATTAACAGTTCCAATTATGAAAAGATTATCCGGAAGCTTTAATGTCCTGTCTTCACCATACAATGGAATTTCTTCACCGCTTTCAATAGCTGATAGGAAATCTGCAAAATATCTTTCAACATGTGAAAGGTTCATTTCATCCAAAATCAAGAAATATGGATTATCTGAGTCATCCTGAGCTTTGTTTATTAAATCATAAGCGGGAGTTGATTGATAATCTTCAGTGATTACATTATAATAACCTACAATGTTTGTGTTATCTGTCCAATTGGCACCAACTGGAACAATAATATATTTTGATGAATCTCCCTCAAAATCAATTAAATCAGTTTCTTCTTCTTTAAATTTATCACAGTCAAATTTTGGTTTGAAACTATCAAAATCAAAAGTATCTATTTTAAGTTCTACTTTAACCGGATTTCCAATATTTTCAGCTAAATAATTCTGCAATCGATTATTTGGTTTAAATGATACTCTTGGCATGACTCTAAATTTTGCATCGTATGAAGTGCCATCTATAATGAAATTGCACTCAACAAAACCATGTTTAAATGGAAGATATTCAAAAAATGCATTGCCCAACATCCATTGCCTATCTTTAGCTGCAGACTTATTAGCTTTGAGATTTAGAATAATAGAACCATTAGGATCTTTATAGTCAGATAAAATTTTTTTAATGTTATTGCAATCAATATTCAAATCAACGGTAGAATTTGAATTTTTTTCGTATAACTCTTTAAAATAAGATTTTAATTGGTCATTTGAATAAAACAACTGAAGTACAACATCAATACTTCCCTCAGCAGGAATATCATCTACAAACATGTCAAATTTTATTTCACATTTATCAATCGGGAAAATCTTTTTAAATTCTGCCTTCGGAAGTGTCCAACCCATATTTTTCCAAGAAGAGTAATTAGTTTTAGCTTTAACTGTAAAGTATCCTCCATCAGCAGAAATATGCTGAGTATTTCCCTCATCATAGACAAACTGAGCAAATAATTGAGATAATTTTGTTTTTCCAGTTCCTGAATTTCCAGTTAATATTTCAAAAGGCTTAACTTTTAAAGATAACAAATAATTTTCTATCAAATCTTTGTCAAAATAATATCCTTTTGATATTAAATAATTATAAAATGATACAACTTCTGATTTATTTGACATGATAAAAACCTACCCAAAGCAATTTTATGAAATGACAACAATTTTCCATAATCAATACAATTTATATATAACACAATATTAAAAAATGTCGATCGTTAACCAAATTTATGAAATCACAATTTATCTTTGAGACATCGATTTCACCAGACATTAACTTAGGCAACAATGTATCTCTTAGTTTAGTTAACTTATTTGTCTCAAGTTGATTGCTTTTAATCTCGTTAAATATGTTTTCAAATAATTCTTTAAATTCATTCAGTTTATTATTTGAAGGAATTAATACTGGAATCTTTTTAACTATTTTTGAATTAATAGCTTTCGCAATTGATGATGTACTTCCTAATTCTTCATAGTTAAAGTTTTTTAAGTATAAATAAAGATATTCTTTTGATATAGGACTATTTTCATCTAATTTAAAATGAGCAATAGCTTCATTAGTAACCATTTCTTCAGTTGTGATTCCGAGTCTTCCCACAGTAAGCTTAAAACTTAAAATAACTGTATCTTCTGGAATTAATTTAACATTAAACTTTTCAATAGCTTCTTCGGTAAGATATTCAGAAGTTTCAAAAACATATGTGCCAGAGTTTCCAAGATCTTTAATTGAAACCCATTTAACACCTTCTTTCTCTGAAAACCACCCTGTTTCTTTTCGAGGAGGAGTTTTTCCAATAGCTACATCAGAAATTTCGTCAAGAGTTTTATAATACCAATCCACTGGCATTAAACCAAAATCTGAAGTAATTAACTCATCTTCAGAATAATCATCAAAATTTCGGAATTCATTTTTAAAAACTGCATCCGCAATATAAAGTAAATTTTTATTTATTTCCTCATTTAACTTTATTTTATTATTAATTCCTTTAAGTATTTTTGATATTTTACATTGGGTTTCATAATCTTGAATTTCCAAAACCATATTGTTTAAATTATATTGGTTTAATTTTGGTTGTGCAGAACCTGTTATGTATCCAGAAATATTTGTATTATTCAATAAATAACATAAATAATGAATATCACATTCAGAATTAGTTTTAACAATATGTGCATGATTATTTACCCAAAATTTGCCTGAAACAACATTAGCAATTGGTTGAGATCTAGAATTTAGATTTTCACCATCTTCAGCTATTAATAAATATTCTCCATCAAAAATATATTCATCAAGACTATCAATTATTCCTTGAGCACCATAATATGGATATTTTCCTTTTTTAGTTTCTCTTTCAGACGAAGATAATGGTATCCGTTCTTTATCAAAATTTATTGTCAATTCAGAAAACTTTCTTAACTCTAAACTCAAATAAATCTTTCATTAAATTTGAGTTTAAAATTTAAAGATTACAAAATTGGCGACATTGAGAAGTTGTTTTAGTGGAACTCCATCAATAAAGAAAGATGAATATTAGAATTGAAATATTGGTTGGATAACACTAAAGATTTATCTTCACATGATGATTTTTATATCTCCAGAGGAGAACGTAACATTTCAGAGGAAGGATTAAATAATTCCAGTGCAAGATTATTTCCAAAAAATACAGTACTAAGGACATCCAGAGCACCAATTGGAGATGTCGCAATAGCCAATAATGAATCATCAACAAATCAAAAAATTATAACTGAATACTAAAACTAACATTTTTAAATTAATGCCAAATTGATGTTTCTAAAAAATACTTATAAATAAAATTAATTTAAGAAAAAACATTTACAATATTAAATTTAAAATATTAATTGATAAGTATGAATGAATCCAAATTTATCGAATTAATTTTTGACACAATAAATGAATTTCAAGGAAAATTAAGTATTGGTGAATATAAAATAATTATATTAAACTTAATTTTTTTAAAATATGTTTCTGATGAATTTGAAATCAAAAATCAAGAACTTCTCGATGAAGGGATGGGATTTGAAGATGATATTGATGAATATACCTCTGAAAATATATTTTATATGCCTCTCAAAGCTCGTTGGGAATTTATTTCTAAAAAAACATATTCTGAAGAGAATGGTTACACTATTGATAATGCAATGAAATTAATTGAAGATGCCAATCCGCAATTAAAAGGTATTTTTTCAAAAAACTTTGGAAATCCCGAAATAGATAAAAAACATCTAGGAGAACTAATTGATTTATTTAATAATATCTCATTCAATGATTACTCCCCAAATGAAAGATTTTGGAGTAACATTTATGAAACATGTCTTTATAGATTCTTCCAAGCTGAAGGTAAAAAATCAAGCGAATCATACACTCCTATTGGTATAATTAAAGTATTAGTCAATATACTTAAACCAAATGCCGGTCGAGTTTATGACCCTTGTTGTGGTACTGGAGGAATGTTTATACAACTTGATAAATTCCTTGAAAATCAAAATATTCCTATTCAAAATTTCTCTTTTTACGGTCAAGAAATAAATAATGATCGATGGAAATTATCTAAATTAAATACCATTATCCATAAGCTTGATGTTGATATAGGAAGTTATTCGAGTGATACCTTAAGGACTGATATACATCCTTTAATAAAAGCAGATTATATTTTAGCAAATCCAAAATTTAACATGGACAAATGGGGTTTTGAAGAACTGCAAGATAGTCCGATGTGGAAATATGGAATCCCCCCAAAAGGAAATGCAAACTTCGCATGGATACAATATATGATTTATCATTTGTCACCAAAAGGAAAAATTGGATTAGTTCTAGCTAATGGTTCACTATCCTCAAAAGGAAAAATTAGGCAAGCTATTATTGAAGATGATTTAGTCGAATGTATTGTAGCATTACCTACACAATTATTCTATGCTGGAGGAATACCTGTTTCTCTATGGTTTTTAAATAAAGCTAAAAAACAAAAAGGTAAGACTTTATTTATTGATGCTAGTAAAATGGGAACTATGGTTTCCCGTAAATTACGTGAACTAACTGATGAGGATATAGAATTAATTGCTGATACTTTCACCAAATTTGAAGAAGGAACACTCGATGATGAAAAAGGATTCTGCAAAGTCAGTGATCTAGAAGAAATTAAAAAACACGAATTCATATTAACCCCTGGAAGATATGTAGGATTTAAACCAGAAAAAGATGATGGCATACCATTCAAAGAAAAAATGAATAAACTAACTACTGAGCTTTATGACTTAATGGACGAGTCTGAAGCACAAAATAAAAAAATAAAGAAGATTTTAAATGAAATTGAATTTAAATAATTTTTAATTCAGAAGATTTTAATGAGCATAATCAATAGTTTTTTAAAGTCGCACAAATTTGAGTTTAGTTTATTTAGATGAATTATGTGATTCCATATCTGAAACTTATGATAAAAATACTGAGAATATTGTATTAATTAATACGTCTGATGTTTTTAACGGTAAAGTTTTAAATCATGAATTTGTTCCAAATAAAGATATTAAAGGACAATTTAAAAAGTTATTTCAAAAAGGAGACATTTTATATTCAGAAATTAGACCTGCTAATAAACATTATGCTTTTGTCGATTTTGAATCAAAAGATTATGTTGCATCTACAAAACTAATGGTATTACGTCCTAAAAAAGAAAAAATAAGATCAAAATATTTATATTATATTTTAAAGAATAAAGATATTGTTAATTTTTTACAAGGTTTGGCCGAATCAAGATCAGGAACATTTCCACAAATAACTTTCTCTGAATTATCAACAATTGATATTGATTTACCATCTCTTGAAAATCAAGATATTATTGTAGAAATTATAGATACTATTGAATCAAAGATTGAAAATTTAGAAAAGATAAATAAAAATTTACATTTATTATCAAAAAATATTTTTAAATATTACATGGAAGATTTCTGCCCTTTTTTAGAAAATGGGATGCAAAATTCTGAATTAGGCAATATACCAATAGATTGGAAAGTTCATGATTTTAATTCAATAGCAGATATTTTTAATGGATATTCCTATAAAGGGAATGAATTACAGCCTTCAAATTCTGCTATGGCAACTATTAAAAATTTTAATCGTGATGGTAGTTTTAGAAGTGATGGATTTAAAGAGATTGTTTATTCAGAAAAAATTAAAGAACAACATTTTGTTAATGAAAATGATGTTTTAGTGTCTTGTACTGACGTTACTCAAGATGCAGACATTATTGGTAATTGTGTTTTATTATTGGATAAACGGGGCTACAATGAAGTAATTATGTCTATGGATTTAGTGAAAGTTGAATCTAAAATTCCTGAGATTAATAATTTTTTATTAGCGGCTATTTTAAAAAGTTATAGATTTAAAATGCATATTTTAGGTTATGTAAATGGCACTACTGTTCTTCATTTGGATAAAAAAGGAATTAAAAAATTTAGATTAGCATTACCTTCTGATTTATCTATTTTAAAAGATCTTAGCAACATCATGGAACAAATATATAATCAAATTTCAATTAATATGAAAGAGATTAATAATTTAACAAAATTACGTGACACTTTACTTCCAAAGTTAATGTCCGGTGAGATTGATGTCTCGAAGATAAATTGTGACATGCCTCCCAAGACACAAGAGAATTGTATTAATAATTTTACATCGCTACAACAAAATAAATTAGTAGAGGTGATAATATGAAAACTAAAATTATTTCAAAAATCCAAAATCAAATGAAACCTTACTTAAATCAAGGACAATACATCAAATTAACCAATTCATTATTAAATTCACTTCAAGACATAGATATAATTGATAACAATAATGAATTAAGTGAAATAGATAATTTTAAACTACTAAAACTTTTTTTATCCGCTAAACAAGTCGAAGGCTGCTCTAAAAAAACAATAAAATATTACCAAACCACAATTGAAAAAATGTTAATAACCATTAAAAAACAAGTTTATAACATTAATACTGATGATTTAAGAAAATACCTTTTCGAACACAAAAATGAAAGACATTCTTCAAAAACAACAATAGACAATATAAGAAGAATTTTTTCAAGTTTCTTTTCATGGTTAGAAGATGAAGATTATATCATAAAAAATCCAGTTAGACGAATTCATAGAGTAAAAACTGGAAGAGTTGTAAAAGAAGTATTAACTGATGAAAATTTAGAAGTTTTAAGAGACAATTGTGAAGAAATAAGAGATCTTGCAATGGTTGAACTTCTAACTTCAACAGGAATAAGAGTTGGGGAATTAGTACGATTAAATATAGAAGACATTGATTTTTATGAACGAGAATGTGTTGTATTTGGAAAAGGAGAAAGTGAACGAATTGTATATTTTGATGCAAGAACAAAAATACATTTACTCGAATACTTACAATCAAGAATTGATGAAAATCCAGCATTATTTGTTTCATTAAACAGCCCATATGACCGATTAGGAATTAGTGGAGTAGAAACAAGATTAAGAGAACTTGGAAATAAATGCAACATTAACAAAGTGCACCCCCACAAATTTAGAAGAACAATGGCAACAAATGCAATTGATAAAGGAATGCCAATAGAACAAGTACAAAAATTATTAGGCCATGTTCAAATTGATACCACCATGCAATATGCAATGGTTAATCAGAGCAATGTAAAATTAGCCCATAGGAAATTTATTGGATAAATTATTGTTTAGTTTTCTGATAATCTTATAAATTATTTATATAACATTGTTATAATTAATATCAATAACGCTCAAATTAATGTTAAAATTAAAAAATAAGAACAAATAGCTATTTTGTATAAAAAATATAAAAAAAGAATAATAGTAACAACCATTATTCTAAATCACAATTTATCTTTGAGACATCAATTTCACCAGACATTAATTTAGGAAGTAAAGTATCCCTTAAATTAGTTAAATATTCAATTTCAAAATAATTATTAGATATTTTATCATAAATTTCTTTAAATGGTAATTTTTCAATTATTTCAATTGGAGGCACAACTAATTCTAAATTAGCGATGATATCTTTACTTAAATTCTGCTGTACTGATCCACTAGCTAAGTTTTCAATTTCTTTTTGATTAAATAATAAAAATAAATATAAAAACAAAGTCTTATTAAAATCATTACAAATCATTGCACAGCATGCTTGGTTAGTTGTCGCTTCATGTTTAAGCAAACCAATACGTGCAGCAGTTCCTTTTCCATATAACGCCATAATAATACTGTTAATTGGCAATAATTTTGCTGAACTATTTTTTAATCCTAATTCAGTAATATGTTCTTCACTTTTAATTATAATATTATTGTTAATTTCACCAGTTTTTAACCATGGAATAGTACCATTATCCCAATAATCTGGTTCTCCACGTTTTGGAGTACCTCCATTCTTCATATCATCTACAAATTCTTCAATTAATTGAACAGACCAATTTTCAGGTATTTCACCAAGAGTAGTTGATATAAAATTGCCTTGGGAATAAGGTTCAAAATCAATGAAATGATATCTATAAATTGATTTAGCTAACTCTTGTAAATTTTTATTTATTTTCTCATTGATTCCAATTTTTTTATCAATCAAACTCAAATAATATACTATTTTTTGTTGAACATCTAATGGAGGTAATTTTAAAGGTATTTCTTCAATTACTGCTCTTTTTGAAATATTAACTTGGACAGAACCAGTAGAACGTGAAACTAATGAATTATAACCTTCATAAGAACTAAAAAAATACTTTAAAAATTCTGGAAGAATTAAATCCTTATTTACTCTTAAAGTTAATAAAGCTTGGCTAATAATTCCCTTTGGGTCATCATGTTTAATTATTGAAACTTTACCCACCGTACCTGAACAACTAATAATTAAATCATCAGGATAAGTTGTAAAACGTTTTAATGATTGATATTTTTCTTCATCAATAAAATACCTAAAAATTCTATTATCATATATTGCATTTTGTTGTTCATAAACAGGAATACCCTCAGATTTCATTTCAGCTCTTTTTAATGCAGACCCAAACGGTCCTCTAATGTATCCTTTCTCTGATAAAACATCCTTAAGAACAACATCATTCCATTCTAAACTCAAATTTACCACTCCTTTTTAAAAAAAATTCTAAATTCAAATCTAGAATTCGAAACCAATCTCCTTTAAACTTTGACGAATCTTAGCTTCAAGCTCATTAGATTCTTTAAATAATCCATCAAGTTCACTAGTCAATGTTTTCATCTTCTCTTCAAATGGAATCCCATCATCTTCTTCAGGTTTAAATCCTACATAACGTCCAGGAGTCAATATGAAGTCATGTTTTTTAATTTCATCCAAATCACTTACTTTACAGAATCCTTTTTCGTCTTCAAGTGTTCCTTCTTCAAATTTAGTGAAAGTATCAGCAATTAAATCAATATCCTCATCAGTCAGCTCACGAAGTTTTCTTGAAACCATTGTTCCCATTTCACGTGCATCGATAAAGAGAGTTTTACCTTTCTGTTTCTTGTCACGATTTAAAAACCACAGACAAACTGGTATTCCAGTAGTATAGAACAGTTGTGTTGGCAATGCTACAATACATTCCACCAAATCATCTTCAACAATAGCTTGTCTTATTTTCCCCTCACCAGAAGTGGTGGAAGACAGTGACCCGTTAGCCAATACAAGCCCTATTTTTCCTTTTGGTGATAAATGATGTATCATATGCTGCATCCATGCGAAGTTTGCATTTCCTTTTGGAGGAATACCATATTTCCACCTCACATCATCCTGCAGCTGTTCCTGACCCCATTTTTTAAGGTTGAACGGAGGATTTGCCATTACAAAATCAGCCTTTAATGTCGGATGCAAGTCATTCATAAAAGTATCTTCCTGATGTTCTCCAAGGTCTGCTTCAAGTCCACGAATAGCTAAGTTCATTTTAGCCATTTTCCATGTGGTAGGGTTTGATTCCTGACCATAAATTGATATTTTTTTTATGTTACCGCTGTGGTTTTCTATGAAATGCTTGGACTGGACAAACATTCCCCCTGAACCGCAGCACGGGTCGTATACACGCCCATCATAAGGTTTTAAAACTGAAACAAGTGTTTTTACAACACATGCAGGAGTATAGAACTCACCTGCCTTTTTACCTTCAGTTTCTGCAAACATACTTAAGCAGTATTCATAAGTACGTCCAAGAATATCTTTTTTATCCCCTTTATCAGACATCTGGACATTTGTAAAGATATCAATTACTGCACCAAGTTTCTTTTTATCAAGTTCCGGCCGTGAGAAGTTTTTAGGTAGAATCCCCTTAAGGGATTTGTTTTTATCTTCAATGGCTTTCATTGCATTATCAATTGTCACACCATTTTCTGCAGTGTTTGCCTTCTCAGCAATTTTATCCCAACGAGCTTCAGGAGGAACAAAAAATATGTTTTCTGATGTGTATTCATCAATATCTTCTTCAAATCCTGCACCTTCATCTACCAGTTCCTGATATCTTTCTTCAAATTTATCTGAGAGATATTTTAAAAAGATTAATCCCAGTACTACATGTTTGTATTCTGCCGCATCCATTGAACCTCTCAGTTCATCAGCTGCGTCCCATATTTGCTTTTCAAAACCTATTTCTGACGTATTTTCTTTTGCCATTAAATCACCTATGCTGATTCATCTACCCATAATTCGCATTGTGCGATAACTTTTTCAAGTGCTCCCGCCATTTCTTTTGGAGGATAATCATATTTTTTAAGCAGTCTTTTTACAGTTCTTCTCATGTTTGCTCTTGCTGATTCTTTTTTCTGCCAGTCTATTGTTCTGTTTCTTCTTAACGAATCTGTAAGCTCCTGCGTAATTTTAATTAAAGTTTCATCATCGTAGAAGTCGTGGATATTCTGAGGAAGAGCAATCGCATTGTAAAATGCCAGTTCCTCTTCACTAAGGCCTAATTTTTCTCCTTCCAAGTGAGCATCACGCAGTAATTTCGCAATTTTGATTAACTCTTCTATAACCTCATCGTTTGTAATGTGGCCGTTAATGTAACTGTTCATAGTCTGTTTCAGCAAGTCTGAAAATTCCTCTGATTTTACGATATTGGTTCTTTTATATCCTTTTACCTGGTCATTGAGCAGTTTTTCTAAAAGAGAAATTGTCATGTTTGATGACTCCATTGCCCTCACTTTATCTAAAAATTCAGGATCAAAAAGAGAAACTTCATCACTGACGTTGATGACATTAATTACTCCAGTGCTTTTTATTGACTGGTTGAGCAGTTCTGTAATCTGTTTGTTGATTTCAGATAAAGATAATTTTTCTTTTGAAGAAACTTTAACAAGCACTGTCCTTACCGCTTCAAAAAATGCGGCTTCAAATCTTTCTTTTTCCTTAGCTCTGCTTCTGCAGAGTGACAGCCATTTCTTTAAAAGCAATGCTTCTTTTAAAAACGAATCCTTATTATCTTTGTGAGATAAATCTTCCATGAAGTTTACACCACCAGTGATGACTTTTGATCTTTCCAGATTACTGTCACCGAAGAATTTGGAGTAATCAAATCCATGGAATCTATCACGACAGACTTCAAGCTTTTCCTGAAATTTCGGATATGCTATATTGTCAACGTCCATATCTCCGTAATTTTTATTGTCCCTTTCTGTATATTCACTCATTGCTTTTTTAAGCTCTGATGCAATTCCGATATAATCAACAATGAGTCCACCTTTTTTATCCTTAAATACCCGGTTTACACGAGCAATTGCCTGCATTAAATTGTGTCCTTTCATAGGTTTGTAGACATACATTGTTGCAAGTGAAGGCACGTCAAATCCTGTAAGCCACATGTCAACTACAATAGCTATTTTCATAGGGTCTTCATCATCCTTGAATTTCTTTTCAAGTTCCTTTTTATAGGATTTATCCCCAATGATTTCATGCCATTCTTCAGGATCCTTATTGGAACCGCTCATGACCACTTTTACCTTTTCATCCCAATCTGGTCTGAGTTCCAGTATTTTTTCATACATTTTAATGGCAATTGACCTAGAATATGCTACAATCATTGCTTTACCTGTCAATTCTATAGCCCTGTTGTCTTCATAATGATGCACAATGTCTGTACAAATATCATCAATGATTTCCGGTGCGCCAAGCAATGATTCCATTTTACTTAGCTCACGTTTGCTTCTCTCGATATTGTATTCTTCAGCCTGCTGTCTTAACTCCCAGTATTTATCATCGATTTTTTGCAAAATTGTCTCATCAAGTTTTATCTCAGCAATACGGCTTTCATAGCTTATAGGTACTGTTGCACCGTCTTCTACTGACTGTGTCATGTCGTAAATGTCAATGTAGTTTCCGAAAACTTCACGTGTGCTTTTATCTGACCTTGAAATTGGCGTTCCTGTAAATCCAATATAAGTTGCATTTGGAAGTGCATTACGTATTCTTCTTGCAGCACCAATCTTGATTTCACCTGTTTCTGGATTTACTGTCTCTTCAAGACCATACTGGCTGCGGTGCGCTTCATCGGATATTACAATAACATCATCCCTATCTGTTAGAGATTCATCATAATCATCGAATTTCTGCATTGTTGTGAAAAATATTCCATTAGCCTGCCTGTCCTTAAGCAAATCCTTTAGATTTTTCATGCTTGTGGCCTGTTTTGGAGTTTGTCTTAAAAAGTCACCGCATTTTGTAAATTGTGCAAATAACTGATCATCCAAATCGTTCCTATCCGTTATTACAACAAAAGTTGGACTTTCAAGTCTTTGCTGGAGCTTGTTTACATAAAATACCATTGACAGGCTTTTTCCACTACCCTGAGTGTGCCAAAATACTCCCGCCTTGTGGTCACTTTCAATAGCTTTAACGGTAGACTCAACAGCCTTGTTTACCGCAAAGTATTGGTGATACGCCCCTAAAATCTTTACTTTATTAGCTGAATCGTTGGAAAATGTTATAAAATTCTTTAAGATATCCAAGAATCTGTTTTTCTCAAATATTCCTTCAAAAAATGTTGTAAAATCAGCCCATTGTGTTGACTCATAACTTCCATCAGTTGTTTTCCATTCCATGAATCTGTCTTCATTTGCAGTGATTGTTCCTGCCTTTGATATTGACAAATCACTCATAACACAAAAGGCATTGTAATTAAATAGAACAGGAATAACCTGCATATATTTTTTAAGCTGAGTATATGCTTCAGAAGTATCAGTATCATCTCTTGAAGGAGATTTCAGCTCACAAACAACCAACGGCAAACCGTTTACAAACACAACAACATCAGGTATTTTGGTTTCCTTATCAACAACAGTCCACTGATTGATAACCGTAAACAAATTTGAGTCGATATTGTCATAATCAATCAGTTTAACGTGAGTGGACTCCTCTTTTCCGTCACGCCAATAGCTTACGTTAATACCATTTTGAAGATATCCCATAAACTTGTTGTTAATCTCTTCCAGTGACCCAATACCCAAATCCTGGATGTTTTCAATAGCTTTATCCACAGCTTCACGATCTAAGGATTTGTTGATACTGTATAAATTATCCAGATCATGAACAAAAAGAGGATTTTTGTGTTCTCTATCTATGTCAGGACCATAATAATTACTGTAACCCAATGATTGGAACAGCTCCATTATGGATTTTTCATATGCTTCTTCATTATAGATTGAAATTTTAATCAACTCCAAACAATTTAACAAACTGGCTACAAGATTGCTTTAATAATAGTTTTATCACAATTATATATTAAATTTATTAAAAATACCTGATTAGAAGAGAATAACATTAACGGTTGAAAATTTTAAAAATAAGCTAAAAATTAGATGAGGACATATATCCCATAATAAATAAAAGTGAAAAACACTTAAAAATAAAAAAATAGTAAAATAGATTAATAATTATTTAGATTAACCTTTTTACTAGCTAAATATTTACCCATATCATAATCAGCTAAAGTCCATACCCTCAGATAATCACCTTTAGGGATTAGACCATCATGAGCTAAAGTTTCCACATAGAAATAAATTGGACTGTAAGCTATTTTAAATCCGGATTTTACCTTCTTGGTTTCAGTATAAGTTACTTTCTTTTTCAATTTTGCATAAGTCTTTAGAACTCTACCATCATCAGATTCAACGGTTTTGGATCCATACCATTCCCAACCCTGATTATAATATTTATTTAATGAATAATCATAATGAGTTGTATCTGACCAGTCATAGTTTGAAACTACCTTATATGAAAGAACCTTTTTGTAAACCCATTTTGTTTTTTTAACTTTAACAGTTTTATAATTTGGTGCCTTATACGGATAGCTTCCTATTTTAATTTTCACAGTTGAATCCTTACCATTCAATTTTGCATTAATTAACTTTTTATATTGGCTATAAGATAGTTTACATGAGTATTTACCTGCTTTAAAAATATAATAACTTTTAGCTTTCTTAACAACAGCTTTAGAAGATACTGATTTTGAATTATAATTTTTTGAAGAAAATACGGCCTTATACATATATGTTTTATCTTTAGTTAACTTGATTTTCTTGTATGCAACACCGCTATCCACTTTAACTTTGTATGATTTGCCATTTATTGTGAATTTAACTGTACCTTCATCAATTGTGCATCCATCATTATCTTTAACAGCAGCTTTTAATGTAGTATATGATTTTGTATCTGAAATTACCTTATTTGCAGTCAATTTTACAGGTGCCTTTTTGATATTTAGATTTATTACAACTGATTTGGCCTTATAAGAGGCGGACTTGCCCAAATCAACAGTAAATTTGTACTTTCCAGCAGTTTCATAAATATTGAAAAGACAAACCCCGTCATCATCAGTATAATCATTATATACAATTTTACCTGCATTGTTTTTTATCTGAATCGGAATATTTGATTTTTCATCAGTATTTGTTTTAACTTTAACAGTTAACGGATTCATAGAGTTATAATAAGAATTATAATCCTTAACAATAATTTCTGAATTATAAGGCTCTTCGATATCTGACAATAACTCATCGTTATTAATTCCAACATCCGTTGCATTTTCATTAGCTGAAACAACAGAAATTGACAGTAACATGATAAAAATCGATAGTGCAAATATTATCTTTTTATCCATAATATCACCCAATTAAACTATATTATCATATTTAATTTGAAAATATATAAATCATCAATAAAAAGGGACTAATCTGAATAAAAAAACGTAATGGTAAATCATACCACCATCTCTTCAAAACAATTACTCATGACTATAATATAATAGTGTGGTTAAAAAGACATAAACTGTTAACATTAACATTTGAAATTTGAAAAAACAGACCTAAATCAATGTGAGGATATATATCCCCCACTAAAAATCAGACTCAAAAATACAAAACGTTAACGTTAAAGTAAAATGCGATTAAAATAATGCAACAAGGCATCACCAAATAGCTAAAAAAAAGTAAATAAAGTAATGGTAAATTATACCATTACCGGTTCGCCACGTTCCCATCTGTCTCTTGCATCACGCACATCGGCATAACTGCTTCCAACACCCTGACCGTGCTGTCCGTCCGGATCAACAATGACTCCTTCATCATTATAATAAACATTGACTTCCGGATCATAATGAAGTCCGCTGCCACCTGATGATGAGGATGAAGACTGGCTGGACTGGGATGAAGCGGTCTCCTGAACAGCTTCTTTTTCAATTACAAGTTTTTGAGTTGTACTGTTAGCCGTGAAATTCTCATTTCCTGAAAATGTTGCATTTACAGTGTAATTGCCCGCATCCAGATTCAAGGGCATGCTGGCATTACCATCGGAATCTGTTTTTAAGGAATCCTCCAATACAACATTGCCGCTGTCATCAGTTACTGTAATCTTAACTCCTGCACTTATTGCAGCATTGTTTAAATCAGTCAGCTTAACCGTGAGATTATCCCCTTCATACAAAGTCTTGTTGCTTGTAATAGCTATTTTTGAATCATTTTGAGCATTCATTAACGGCATTGACATCACAAGCATTGCCGCAGCAAGAATAACTACCACAATAATCAGAATAGCAATAATAATCTTATTTTTTTCCATAATAATCCTATATACTGTAAATGCTATATAATTTGTGTTTAATGGCTGTTAAAAACCCATTTACCTAAATCAGCACTGACATTTCATATGCCAAATTGCATTTTGAAAATTTAAATCAATTCATTTAATAAAATAAGAATTATAATCAAATTATTTTACTTTTTAAGATGTAAGTGAGTACTTGCATTCGAAAAACTTTATATATGACCTTGTTCAAAGAATTAATTGTGCAAAGAGGTGTTAAAAACACTTCACTACGCAAGGTGATATAATGAAACTCAAAAACAAAATTTTTGCAATACTCGCAATCTTCTGCCTGATCGCTTCTGCTTGTACAGTAAGCGCAGCTAATGAGACAAACTCAACATACACAGACGACATGTACAACGAATACCCAACTGAAATACATGAAACAAACAATGCAACTGACAACTCCTCAGATCTTGACGCTGAAGCAATACATGATTCAATGATTCTTCCGCCGGATTATGCCCACAGTGAAATGAACGCAACCGGACACGCTGCCGGTGAAAACGCAACTGCGACAAACACAACCAATGCGACTCAGACTCAGACACTGCCTGCAACCGGTAATCCGATTTTAGTATTGCTCGCTGTCGGAGCAGTTCTTGGAGGAGCAGGCGTTTTAAGAAGAAAAAAATAAATTAAAATATTTTTTTATTCATTTTTTTAAAGCATGAGAAATCATGCTTTAACACCATCCATTTTTACTTTAACATCCGCTTTTTTTAAAACCAGATCCGTTTTTAGCCTGTGATATACACATATCCCACAAGAAATCATCTTCTAAAAACCGAAATGTTAACGTTAAAGTAAAATTCGTTTAAATAAATTAAAAAAAAGCCCCATACCATTATAATAATCAAAGCAAACTTAAAGAAAAAAGGTTAGAAGAAATATATGATTTCTTCTATTTGATTGTTATTTTAACTTTACTGGATGACGGATTGTATGTATTGTCACCGGCATAGCTGACTACTGCATTGAAAATACCTCTTTTGGTTATTTTAAGGCTGAAAGTAGCCTGACCTTTAGCATTTGTTTTTGCAGTATATGTTTTACCGTTGATTTTCAGGGAAACTTTTTTGCCTGATGCAAGGTAAGTTTTACCGTCAGCAGATGATCCAGGGATTGTTTTTAAAGTAACTGTGTATTTTTTGGTTTTTGCGCTGGCCTTGAAAGTCTTTGCGCCGGCAGATATTGAGGTTGGCTTCTTGTTTATTGTTACTTTAAACACTTTCATGGAAGCATCGTATTCCTCATCATCCATAAATACCACTACAAATGTGTATAAACCTGAGTTTTTGAGGTTAATCTGAACATTTGCATAACCATTTGCATCAGTTGTTCTGATTAAAGTTACACCGTTATATCCGATATAAACTGTTTTATCTGCTATTGGCCTTCCGTTAGCATCCCTGAGCTGTACAGTGAAATTGTTACCTCTCTCACCGACATAATAGTCACATGCATACTGTGTGAAGTCCTCTCCTACAATAACGGTTGACAGTCTTTGAGGAGTCATTGTGATTGTAATGTTTGAAGGAGCATAAATATCACTTCCCAGATATTCAACGACTATTACAGCACCGCCTTGTGATATAATTTCAAATGAACCGTTAGCGTCACTGACAGCGGAAGCAGAAATACCATTTATGGTGTATGAAATGTTTGCACCAGAAATAGGATTTCCAAAAGCATCACTTAAAACCAGTGTAACCTTATTTGCGACAACGACAACATCTGCGAATTTTGAAGCAATTCTGCCGACAGATACTGTAATATTTTTACATGAAGAAGCATACTTTTCATTGCCTGCAAATTTCACGGTAATATTGGCTGTACCTGCACCGACAGCAGTAACCTTACCAAGAGAATCGACAGTAGCAACTTTAACGTCACTGGAGGTATATTCAAGCTCACCGGCTTCAGATGGAGTTAAACTAGCTTTAATCTCAGCACTGTCGCCGACATTGATTTCAATGTTATCACTCTCAATACTGACGAATGTTTCAACTTTACTTACAGTTACGGTAATTTCTGTTGAATTTAAAACGTATTTGCCGTCGCCTCCAACAGTCAAATTGATTTTGGCAGTACCTTCCCTAAGGGCTGTGAGAACACCGTTTTCCAGAGATACAACACCGGAGTCATCCACAGTATAAGTAACGTTCAAACCTTCAGGAGAGGTGGTTACATTAATGGTGGCATTATCACCGATTATCATGGAAATGTCTTCGGCACTTACAGAAGCGTTATTTAAAGCGATAGTTACTGTAATGTTTATGCTTGAAGCAGCATATAGGCCATTTTGAATAAATCTTACAGTAATATTGGCCCTACCTTCACCGACAGCAGTAATCTCTCCAATGCCGTTGACGGTAACGACACTCACGTCACTTGAAGTATAATCAAGCTCACCGGCTTCCGCAGGAGTTAAACTAGCTTCGATTTTAGTGCTGTTTCCAACATTGATTTCAATATTATCCCCCTCAACAGTGATGTTGGTAGCAATTCTGACAGTTACAGTAACGTTTTTACATTCCGCTGCAGCGTACTTGTAATTACCGATAAATCTTACAGTAATATTGGCTGTACCGTTACCCACAGCAGTAACCTCACCAAGAGAGTTAACACTAACAACACTCACATCACTGGAGAGATACTCAAGCTCACCAGCCTCAGCAGGAGTTAAAGTAGCATTAAGATTAACCTCATCATCAACTATCAAATCAAGCTTATCAACAACACTGATAGAAGTGTTAACTTTACTGACAGTTACAGTAACGTTTTTACTTTCAGCCGCAGCGTACTTGTAATTACCTGCAAATCTAACAGTAATATTGGCTGTACCGTTACCTACAGCAGTAACCACACCATTACTGTTTACACTAACAACACTTACATCACTTGAGACATATTCCAGCTCACCAGCCTCAGCAGGAGTTAAACTAGCATTAAGATCAGCTACCCCATCAACTATCAAATCAAGCTTATCAGCAACGCTGATTGAAGTGTTGATTTTACTGACAGTTACGGTAATTGTTGTTGAATTTAAAAGATACCTGTTGTCTCCTCCAACGGTTAAATTGATTTTGGCAGTACCTTCTTTTAAACCGGTGACAACACCGTTTTCAACTTTAACAACACCGGAGTCATCTGCTGTATAAGTAATATTCAAACCTTCAGGAGTAGTTGTTGCAGCAATAGTGACGTTTTCATCAACTGTCATGGAAATATTCTCAGCACTGACGGAAGCATCGGCCAGAGCGACTGTTACAAGAACGTTTTTGCTTTCAGCTGCAGAATATTCGTCATTACCTGTGAATTTAACAGTAACAATAGCAGCACCGCCAGTAATACCTGTAACTTCACCTAGACTGTTAACAGTAACAACACTCTCATCACTTGATACATAAACCAGCTCACCGGCTCCCTCAGGAGTTAAACTGGCATTGAGCCTGATTACTTCATCAACCTTCATTTCAAGTTTACTGACAACGTCAATGACTGCAGGAAGCTTGCCGACAGTTACAAGAATGTTTTTGCTTTCAGCTGCAGCATACTTGTCATTACCTGCAAATCTTACAGTAACAATAGCACTGCCTCCGCTCATAGCAGTAAGTTCTCCAATTTCATTTACACAAACAACACTCTCATCACTGGAAGAATAATTAAGCTCACCGGCTCCCCCAGGAGTTAAAGTAGCATTAAGATTAACTACATCGCCGACAGTCATCTCAACCTTATCAGCTACATCAATTGAAGTATCCACTTTGGACACAGTCACAATAATATCTTTACTTGCATCAGCATAGTAATAATCACCTTTGAAACTCACAGTAATAATGGTGCTGCCTGCACCGACAGCTGTAACTTCACCACTGCGGTTTACTATGACAACACTTTCATTACTGGAAGCATAATCCAGCTTACCTGCTTCAGAGGGACTCAAAGTAGCATTAAGGTTAAGCATATCACCAACTTTCACATCCAGTTTATCAACAACATCAATTGAAGTTTCATGTCTGTTGACAGTTACAGAAAAGACACCTTCAGAAGCCTCATACATATCATTGCCCGGAAAACTTACAGTAATCTGAGCAGTACCTACACCGTAAGCCGTAAGGAACCCTGAAGGGTCAACATAAACAACATTATCATCACTGGATTTATAATGCAGCTCGCCTGCCTCGCCAGGAACCAAAGCAACATCAGACATATGTTCACCGTCAATATACATATCAACATGGCTATCAAAAATTTCAATAGTAGTAGGAATCTTGCTGACGGTTACAATAATGATTTTATTTTCAGCGGCAGTATATTTCTCATTACCGGCAAAACTCACAGTAATATAAGCGCTGCCTGCACCGACTGCTGTTATCTCTCCGGCATCATTTACTCTGACAACATTCTCATTGCTGGAGGTGAAATTCAGCCTGACATCATCAGGATAGTTTAAAGTAGCATTAAGCTCAACAGTATCGTTAATCTTCAAAGCAACACTGTCAGCTGCGGAAATGACCGGATGAATCTTTTTGACAGTTACAGTAATGATTTTATCTTCAGCAGCATAATATCTATCATCACCGGCGAAACTCACAGTAATATTTGCGCTGCCTATACTGACGGCTGTAAGCTCACCAATATCATTTACAGTAACAATACTTTCATTGCCGGATGTGAAATTCATCTGAGCAACACTGCCGGAGTTTAATGTAGCATTAAGGTTAACCTTATCACCAATATTAATATCAACGCTGTCAGGTGCTGAAATGACAGCTGAGGTCTTGCTGACAGTTACTTTTATCTCAGTTGTGTTTACAGCGTAAACTCCGTCACCTCCAACGATGACAGTTATTGTGGCGTTTCCGCCTTTAAGAGCAGTAACCCTACCTTTTTCATCAACACTGACAACACCTGAATCATCAGCAACGAATGTTACATTCAAACCTTCAGGAGAAGTTACAGCAACAATATCAAATGTATCATCAACAGCCAAATTCAAAGTAGCGTTATTTACGCTTACTTGAGCATCATTTAATGTGACTGTAACTTCAATAGTTTTGTTCTCACTGGCTGCATATTTCTCATCACCTGCAAAGCTTACAGTAATAACAGCACTACCTTCACCAACAGCTTTAATTTTACCGTTTTCTACACGAACAACACTTGAATTGGAAGAAGCATATGTGAGATTTCCCGCATCTGCAGGTGTTAAAGTGGCGAGAGAGTCAATTTCCCCATTGACTTTCAAATCAATAGTTGAATTTTCAACACTGATTTCAGTTGAAACCTTGCTGACAGTTACTTTAACCTCAGTAGAATTTAAGGCATAAACTCCGTCACCACCGACTTTGACTATAACAGTGGCATTACCGCCTTTAAGAGCTGTGAGTTTACCCTTTTCATCAACACTGACGACACCAGAATTATCCTCCACATAAGTAACGTTTAAACCTAAAGGATTGGTTACAGCAACAATATCAGATGTATTGCCGGCAACCAAATCAAGAGTAGCATTATTTACGCTTACACTGGCATCATTTAATGTGACTGTGACTTCAATATTGGTTTGGCAAGCCTCATACCTGTCATTGCCCTCATAGCTTACAGTAATATTGGTGCTTCCTTCAGCCAAAGCTTTAATTTTCCCGTTTTCAACAACAGCAACACTTGAATTGGAAGATAGGTATGTGAGATTACCTGCATCAGCCGGTGTTAAAGTAGCTCCTATGTCAGTTTCATTATTTACTTTCAAATCTACAGTTGAATTAGCAACATCAATTGTAGCAGGTATTTTTAAATTTGTTAAACTGATAGTATATGATGCTGTTTCATATTTAGCGGTTACTCCTGCATTACCATCTTTTTTGACAGTATATGTTATCTCTTCACCTATTGAAGATGCATTTTTATCCAATTGTCCAAGTGTCTGGGATAAATCCAGAGTGATGTTCATTTTTGATGCGCCGTAATCTCCGACATTGCTTCCGTCATAAGACTGCAATTTAAAGGTAATTGTTGAGTTTTCATCCAAGATAATTTCGCCAGGATTAGCTGTTGCGTTTAAAAATAGCCAGCTGGCTAAATTGATTCCAACATTTGAAGGTGTTTTATCATAATTTGAAGCATTGTTTCCAAACCAGTTATTGCGGGCAGTAACTCCACCAATACTATTTATGACTGTAGAAACCTGATTATTTAAAAATATTGAGTCATGAATCACATTGCCTCCGCTTGTAACCTTTGCAATGTAAATCAGCCTCTGTCCAGTGTTATTTATGAATTTTCCTGAAATATCAACATTAGTTGCTGTCTCCTTGAAATAATTGGTTGCCTCGTTATGAGTTAAAGAGGATCCTTTTATAGTGTTGGAGATGAAATTTCCTGATATGTGAACATTAGTTACTGCCTTATTGAAATAGTTAGCACTACCTCCATTGGTATTACCGGATCTTGTTGCTTTGTTGTTAATGAATTCCCCAGTTATATTAACATTATTTGCTGTACCAAAGTAATTTGCTCCACCATTACCCGCAGTGTTGTTAATGAATTTAGCATTTATATTAGAATTAGAAGCCGTACCTACCCCGATTGCACCACCACGGTCCTTTGCAGTGTTATGAATAAATATGGAATTTATAGTTAAATTAGAAACTTCATTTGAAATATAGACTGCACCTCCAATTCCAGATCTATCACTAGCAATAGATGCAGAATTATCAATAAATGAGGCATTTATATTTAAATTAGTAATTTTATTATAAAAATAGGTTGCGCCACCATATTTAGCGACATTATTCCTAAACTCACCATATACAGAAACATTTTCAGCATCATATGAAAAGGAAACTGCACCACCATCATCACCAGCAGTATTAGCAATAAATGTAGCATTTATATTGGAATTAATAGTTTTTATTTTAAAATTGACTGCCCCACCATCAGCTTTAGCGACATTATTTCTAAATTCACCATACACATTAACATTATCACCTGCAAAAATGAAAACTGCACCACCATTAGAACCCGCAGAATTATCGATAAATGTGGAATTTAAAATCGAATTAGAAACCGTACCATAAACATAGACTGCACCACCTTCATTTGCTGTATTATTAATAAATGTAGCATTTATAACTGAATTTGAAATACCGATATTAACATAAATTGCACCGCCATTGCCTGTTGCTTTTCCATTTTTAAATGTCAAACCATAGATATTTATGGAACTGGCAGAAACTGTCCAGATGTTATTATTTGCCTGACCGTCAAAAATCACTTCCCCGTCACCGTATTTTTCAAAAGTTAAGATTTTACCAATTGTCAGGCCCGTGTTATTTTCACCGGCGTATGTTCCAGGAGCAATCCTGATAACATCACCGGCACTGCTTCCTGCCAATACCGCTTTAAGTGAGTTGAAAGGACTTTCTTGACTTCCATCACCCCCAGAAGCTGCATTTGCATCAACATACCAGGTATTGTCAGCTTTAAGCACCTCAGAAGACCCGTCATGCTTATAAATTTCATTATTTTCACTGCTGTCGGCAGACAACAGATCGTCCCCGTCATTTCTAAAATCATTACTGTCATCAGATTTGTTATACACTGAACTTGAATCTGATGCAAGCTTTTTTATAACCATACTGGTCGAATCATCAGCAGCCAATTCATCTGTTTCATTTGCACCTGCAGCGCTCGCTGAAGCTATGAATAAAAAAAGAATCAAAAATAGTGATAATACGACCAATGAATATCTTTTATATTTCATATTTTTCCCCATATCAAGTAAAAACTTCAAATAAAGCCTTTTGGCGATTAAATTTACACATGTTAATTATGAAAAATGTATTGGGCAAACATTATTGAATCAATATTTGCAATAATTAAACACTTTATGAATCTATTTTTGTAAAATTATACATAAATACATTTAGAAAAAATAGTGATTTTCAAGCCTGTATAGATTAAAAATAATTTTTACCTTAATAATGCAAGAATACCACGACCTCTTTTAGGTCGTGGATGAATTGCAAGTTGGGTGTACTTATTTTGATTGTGATTTTTGTTGGTTATTTATTGTTTTTGTGGGTTTAAAATTCT
>NZ_OMWA01000028.1 GCF_900314615.1 uncultured Methanobrevibacter sp.
ATGGCACAAGGACAACCAATTTTTATTTTACCTGAAGGTACTAACAGGTCTGTCGGTAGAGATGCACAAAGAAATAACATTTTAGCTGGTAAAGTATTAGCTGAAACTGTAAGAACTACTTTAGGTCCAAAAGGAATGGACAAAATGTTAGTTGACGGACTTGGTGACATTGTAGTAACCAACGACGGTGTTACAATCTTAAAAGAAATGGATATTGAACATCCTGCAGCAAAAATGCTCGTAGAAGTAGCAAAAACCCAAGAAGACGAAGTTGGAGATGGAACTACTACTGCAGTAATCATTGCTGGAGAATTATTAAAAAAATCCGAAGCTTTACTTGACTCTGACATTCACCCAACTATCATAGCTATGGGATACAGAAAAGCAGCAGAAAAAGCACAAGAAATCTTAGATGACATCGCAATCGACGATGTAGATTCTGAAACTTTATTAAAAGTAGCTATGACTGCTATGACTGGTAAAGGAACTGAAGCAGCACGTGAACCATTAGCAAAATTAATCGTAAATGCTGTTGAAGCTGTAGCAGACGAAGACGGTGTTGACATTGACAACATTAAAATCGAGAAAAAAGATGGAGCTGTTGTTGAAGAATCCAACTTAGTTGAAGGTGTAATTGTAGACAAAGAAAGAGTACACCCAGGCATGCCTTCTGAAATCAAAGGCGCAAAAATTGCATTAGTCAATGCACCATTAGAAGTTAAAGAAACTGAAATGGACGCTGAAATCACAATCACTGACCCTGCTCAAATGCAAGCATTCATCGAACAAGAAGAAAAAATGGTCAAAGACATGGTTGACAAAGTTGTTGAAGCAGGCGCAAACGTATTATTCGCACAAAAAGGTATCGATGACTTAGCACAACACTACTTATCCAAAGCAGGCGTTTTAGCTGTAAGAAGAGTTAAAAAATCTGACATTGAAAAATTATCCAGAGCTACTGGTGCAAATGTCATTACCAACTTAGATGACTTAACTCCTGAAGACTTAGGTGATGCAGGAATCGTTGAAGAAAGAAAAATCTCCGGCGAAGACATGATCTTTGTAGAAGAATGCAGTGGTGCAAAATCCGTAACATTATTCGTAAGAGGAAGTACCAAACACATCGTTGATGAAATCGTAAGAGCAATCGAAGATGCAATTGGTGTAGTAGCAGCTACCGTAGAAGATGACAAAGTTGTTGCTGGTGGAGGAGCTCCTGAAATCGCAATGGCTAAAAAACTCAAAGACTACGCAGAATCCATTTCTGGAAGAGAACAATTAGCTGTAAACGCATTCGCAGAAGCTTTAGAAATCGTACCAAAAACCTTAGCTGAAAACGCAGGTTTAGACAGCATTGACTCATTAGTAGATTTAAGAGCTGCACAAGAAGACTCCTACTACATGGGATTAGATGTATTTACTGGTGAAGTAGCAGACATGAAAGAAGCTGGCGTAATTGAACCAAAACGTGTCAAAAAACAAGCAATTCAATCTGCATCTGAAGCAGCTGAAATGATTTTAAGAATCGATGACGTAATCGCATCCACCAAAGGCCCTGAAGACATGGGTATGGACCCATCCATGGCTGGCGGAATGCCACCAATGATGTAAATTCAAAGAAATTTTTATAATTTCTTTCTCTTTTTATTTTTTTTATGAAACACAGACTTATTTTTCAATCATCAGTTAATGATGAAGTATTTTATCTAAAAGATATTGTTTTTGTAAAGTTCAATGTCAGACGTAACGGAATTTCCACATCAAAACTCAACGGAGGATATTCCAATAATTTTGAAAGTGTTTTCAATCACCATTTGTCTCAGCAAAACATTGATTATCTTGAAGGCCATGACGTTGAGGATTATCTCATACAGCAGTGCTGGACTTTAAATATTGATTCCAGCCGTACAACAGCTTTAATAACATTGGCCAGAATGAAAAGTACAAGCATTGTGTATAAAACATTTAAAAATATTGAAGTCATAGCGATTACTACTGCCGGAGTTCGAACAAACGCCTCCAGAGCAGGGGATCCCTCATCATACTATGAGGAAAACGGCAAGTTCGGAACTATCAATACTATTATTTTAATTAATGTCCGTTTGGATGAACCGACACTTCTTGAAGCATTTATGACTGCAACTGAAGCTAAAACAGTAGCTATGAATGATTTAAAAATACCTTCCCAGTATTCAAATCATTATGCAACAGGAACCGGAACCGATGGTCTTGCAATATTTTCCAATACTGAATCTGATATTGAAGTGACCAATGCCGGAAAACACTCCAAATTGGGTGAAATGATTGGACAATGCGTCATAGAATCCGTCAAAAAGGCAGTTAAAAAGCAGGTATGGATTTCTCCAAAATCACAGTCAAACGTACTGGTCAGACTAAACAGATATCAGCTGGACATTAATGAGTTCTATGATTCTCTTGACTGTGATAAAAAAGAATTCATTCGCCATCTTCAAAAGGAAATGAAAAAACAGGATAATGTAGCTGTCACTACATCTGTATTAAATTTAATAGATGAGGCTAATTTGGGGCTTGTTAAAAAAGAGGATGCCTTTAATCTGGCAGTTGAAATAAAAGAAAAATGTAATAGTTATCCAATAAAAACATTACTGGAGTATTGGATAAACTATTTTATTCGCTGATTTTGAAATCTTCTATTTGTCCGTTGTCCTGGACTATTTTAGCAATTGACTCTTCTGCAGCAGAGAGTTTATTTTCACAGATTTTAACTAACTGCATTGCATTGTTAAATTCATCAATAGCATCATCGAGAGGCACCTCTCCGTTTTCCAGTTTGTTTACAATTTCTTCCAGTTTCTTTAGACTTTCTTCAAAACTTAAATTTTCCATTATATCACTCTTGTATTTATTGTTCCATCATCAAATTCAACATCAAGCTTATCTCCTGATTTAACATCTTTTGCAGAAGATATGACTTTGCCGTCCACTTTTGTCAGGGTGTATCCTCTTTTCAATGTTAAAAGAGGATTTAGTATAGTTAGCTTATCAACATTTCTCAAATAAGGTTCTCTTTTCATTCTGATTATTTCATCAGGATTTTTCAAAACATTTTTGTTTTCAAGTTCGTTTAGTTTGTTTCTGTTTTTTGTTATGATGCTTTTGGATGTGAGTTCCAGCCGGGTAACCAAATTGTCCAGTGTCATTGCCTTAATTTCATAGATTGATTCGGGATTTTTCAGAATCTGCTTTTGTGAAAGATTATTCAGGAGGGTTCTGTTGTGATGTATCATGTCATTCATGCTCTTGTTCAATCTTCCTGACAGCTGACTGATTTTGTATTTGACTTCATTAATGTCTGGAACTGCAATCATTGCCGCTCCTGTCGGTGTCGGTGCCCTTTCATCTGCAACAAAATCGGAAATGGTAAAGTCGACTTCGTGACCTACCGCACTTATAACCGGAATTTCACATCCATATATGGCTCTTGCAACAATTTCCTCATTAAAAGGCCATAAGTCTTCAATGCTTCCTCCTCCACGTCCGACAATCAATGTATCAATGTCAAAGTTCTGTGCATTTTTTATCTGGCGTACTATTTGAGGGCCGGCCTGGTCTCCCTGAACTAAAGTTGAAAAGACCAGTATTTCACAATAAGGGTATCTTTTTTTAATTGTAGTGATAATGTCTCTTATTGCCGCACCGGTTTGCGCTGTAACGACTCCTATTCTTTTAGGATATTTCGGTATCTCTTTTTTATGATCATCATCAAACAGACCTTCAGCTTCAAGTTTCTTTTTAAGCTGCTCAAAAGCTACATGCAGATTTCCAACGCCGTCTTCAGTCATGGTTGTGGCATACAGCTGATATTTGCCGTCTCTTTCATAGACTTCAATTTTACCTTTAATTATTACTTTCATACCGTTTTCCGGTGTGAATTTGAGAGAACTTTTCCTGCCTTTAAACATTACTGCAGGAATTTGTGATTTTTCATCTTTTAAGGTAAAATAACTGTGTCCACTTCTGTGAGCATTGTAATTGGATATTTCTCCTCTGATGTAAATGTTTTTCAGCTTGCGGTCGAATTTCAGCTTTTTGTTGATGTATGCATTAATCTGAGATACTGTATAACAATCTTCTTCCATACATTCACCTTAAATTCAATGTTGTTATTATGATGTATCAAATAAATACAATTTGCTATTTTCAGACCAATTTTTCTTTAAATTTAGGCAATCTATTTAAAATTGATTGTACAATATAATCGTAGGTGACATTTATGAGAATTAAAGATGAATTAATTGGTAAAGAAGTTTTGGATTCCGAAATTCAAATAGCCGGTAAAGTTTTTGATGTTGTGATGGATAAGGATACTTATGAAGTTACTGATTTGGTAGTTAAAAAAACAGGATTTTCCGAACAGCTTAAATCAAGTGAAGATGTTGTTCCTATTGAGCTTGTTAAAGTAATCGGGGATAAAATAATACTTAAAGGCGTAGATGATTTATAATGGTTTCTAAAGAACAATTAATTGATTTATTAAAAGAAAATGAGGTTTTTCTTGAAGGAGATTTTACTTTATCTTCCGGAAAGAAAAGCAATTATTACATTAACATGAAAAAGGCAATCACAGAGCCTAAAATCCTTTCAACTATTTCTAAATTAATCACTGAAAAAATTAATGATGATGAAATCGATAAAGTTGCAGGTCCTGCTTTAGGTGCTGTTCCGATTGCAACAGCTGTTTCACTCGAATCAGAATTGCCTTTATTAATGATTAGAAAAGAAAAAAAGGGATACGGCACTTCAAAACTCATTGAAGGTGAGTTGAATGAAGGTGACAGTGTTATTGTTGTTGAAGATGTTTCCACTACTGGAGGATCTTTGTTAAAAGCAATCAAAGCTATTCAGGAAAATGGAGGAAATGTAAAAAGAGCTTTTGTAGTTGTTGACAGACAGGAAGGTGCTATTGAAGAATTTGAAAAAGCAGGAATAACATTAGAACCTTTAATAACTGTTAATGAATTTTTTGATTAAAAAAAGAAAAATTGAGAGTTTTTACTCTCAAAAATATAATTTTATTTTTTTACATGATGAACGAAATGTGGAAGTTCGTCGATGATAATTCCCAAAGCTGTTTTCACAGCGTTTGGGGAACCGGGCATTGAAAAAATGAGAGTCTGTTTATAAACCCCGGCTGTTGCTCTTGAAAGCAGTGCAGCTGACCCTATTTCTTCATACGATACGGCTCTAAAAATTTCACCGAAGCCATCCAATTTTTTTTCGAAAAGTGATTCAACTGTTTCAACTGTAATATCTCTGGAGTCTAGTCCGGTTCCTCCATTTGTTATAATAACATCAATGCCATCAATAATCATAGTTTCAATCGATTTAATTAGTTCATCTTTTTCATCAGGAATTAAACTCCTTGATTTTAAAGTATATCTGGATTCTAATTCTTCAGCCAGATATTTACCTGACAAATCTAATTTTTCGGATTTTCTACTATCGCTAAGAGTAATTATTCCGCAGGTAATGTCTGCGGAAGCTTCTTTTTGATGTTGTTTTGATGTTTCACTTTTCATAGTATAACCAACTTACTGATTTTTTTGTTCTTTGATATAGTTATATTCATCTAGCAATTTAATTAATTTATCGCTAGGGTAGTAATAGGTGTATTTCTCGAATTTTTCCTTTACCGCAAATTGATGATTACAAAGTATTCTCATATGATATCTAATAGTTTTGTAATCGAGATGTAACTGTTTTGCAAGCTGGTGTGCATTTTGTGGTCTTATTAGTATTTCATCAAGTATTCTTATTGTAGTTTGTCCTCCTGGTCTTCCGATAAGTAAACTGGACAATTCTTTGTTATGAATGTTATGGCCGGTTGTCATTATTTCTTTCACCTGAGTAGAATTCCCATAAAGATATGGCCCATTTTTTAGCATTTTCATCGTGTGCAATCAAAATCTGTGAATCGTCGTAGTGTCCATCTTTGAAAAACAGTGTCAAAGACATAAATTCTTTGGACTGAGTTAAAAAGATAGTTACGGGTTTGTTGATAATTATTACATTGACTTTTTTGCTATTGAGTAATTCTTTTCTGAATGTCTCATTAGTTTCTATGGACCTATAAATTTCAGTAGTAATAATTATTTCAATTTTTTTTAATTTATCTTCGTTTAATAAAGAAATAATGTGTTTAAAGTGATTTTCAGAGTATATTGGCAGTATCATCTGTAATTCTGTAGAGTTTGAAATCAGGTTAATGTATTTGTTGAATGCAATTGAAAGATCGCTTGTTGTTGAGTTAATGTATTCCGCATCTTTTAGAAGATAAATATTTTTTATGATCTCTTCCGGGATATCAGACAAATCGTGATTGTCCCAAAAGATCTCATTTTTGCTCAAAGCGTACCAGTTCTCGATTAATTTTACCATGTTGGTAGTTAATAAATACCCATTTGATGTTAGTTCATAACATTTTTGGGCTTTTTTAACTAGGTTTATCGTCTCCAGCTCTTTGAGCCCATGTAATATTGTTGCGGAAGGTTTTGTTAATTCTTTTCTTAATTCATCCAGATTTTTCGGAATTTCGTATAATGCCAGGAGTAGTTTAGCACGCATGTTTGATGTTAATATGTATTTAATGTCCCTGTATTCCCTGGTCAGTTCCTGTTTTGTTTCAAGATTAGTCATTTTATCACCCTGTGTTTCACATGTTCAAATAGTTCTTCAGCCCATTTGCAAGATTTGTTGTCATCTGAAATCAGTATTCTATTCTGGTCAAAACTGTCGTCATTTTTAAATAGGCCAAGACTCATCTTATCATCGCAAATGGTTAAATACAAATACAGATCACTTTTAACAGAATGTATTTGCAGTTTTCCATTTCTTATTGATTCGTTTTTTAGATTCTCATTTATAGGAGTAATTAATGCTTGAACTATACTTTTCGGTACAATGAGTTCTATTGATCCACCTTTTACTAAAATTTTCTCAATCAGCTCCGGATATTCTGGATGAAGATATGGGAAAATTGCTTTAACGTTTTTAGATTCAATTAACTGTTCTTTTATGGTATTGTGAGTTTTATAAATGTCTAATGGTGTAGTTTCAATTAATTCACAATCCTTTAAAGCAGTAAGGTTTCTCATTGAATCAATGCTTAACTGGTTCAGGTTATGCTTGTACCAGATTGAGTTGAAGTCATTAATTATATCGACACTATTTTTAAACTCCATCAGTGTTTTGAAATAGATTTTAGCCATAGGATTGATGTAATATTTATTCCTGACTTTTCTGATGAAGTTATTTTCTTCTAACTTATTTACGTTGCTTGAAACAGAACTGTAGGTAATTGCTGTTCTTTTGACAAGTCCTCGAACATTATCTGGACAATCATATAATTCACTGAGAATTTTTAGTCTGATTTCGGATTTTGCAAGAAATCTTATATCACTATTTATTTCATTGTGACTGTACATTTTTTTATATCCTCCATTTTTTCAATCATAAAAATTCTTGAAATCTGCCGAGAATTTTTCGGTAATAAGTCATTTTGTTATTGGAATTTAAATAAATTATTCCAAACTTGTCCAAAGCTTATTCCAAAGTTTTTCCAAGCTTTTTCCAAACTTATCCCAAACTTTTCCCAAACTTATTCCAAACTTGTCCCAACCTTTTTTCAAAGTAGGTTGCATAGATAATTCAACTTGTCTTATAAAAATAACAATTATATTTATATTTTGTGTATATTAATTTTTTTTCCATTTGATTTTACAATAGCTAAAATTTATAACTTCATAAAATTAAAATATCACCATGAAAATATGTTATGTTTTAGATGCATCTGCTTTTATAAATGGTTTTCAAATGTCATCTAATAATAATTTCACAGTTCCGGAGATTACTGCTGAAATAAAAGATTTTGAGTCACGTTTAAAGTTTGATTCTACCATAAATGAAGGATTGGTAACAATAGAAGATGTGGAAACTGATTACCTCAATAAAATCAATGAAATCATTTCTCAAAGCGGTGATGTTTTAAGACTTTCAGGACCTGATAAAAAATTAATCGCTTTAGCTTACAAGTTATCTGATATGGGAGAAAACGTGAAGGTCATAACTGATGATTACACTATCCAGAACACTTTAAAAATAATTGGCATTTCCTATTCAGGCATTATAACTGAAGGTATCAAGGAAGTTTATAACTGGAAGAAAGTGTGTGAAGGATGCAAAAAGGAATTTGATGAGGATTATCCTTTTGATGACTGTGAAATATGTGGATCAAAAATATTTAAAAAGAGAATTAAGGTGAATAAATGAGGATTGGAGTAGTAGTTCACGGTCCGAATATTATAGATTCAGGTTATGCATTAAAATTGATGGAATTCCTAAAGCAGTATGGGGATGTTTCAGCAAGGCTGGGAGGAACTATGGGCAGAACTGCAGTTATTGACGCAAGTCTTGAGAATATGATTGACATTTCCCGAAAACTTGTTCCCAGCGATTCTTTAAAATTATTTTATGAAGATAATGTGGATGTGATTTTTTTATTGAACTACGGAAAATCCGATGTGACTGGCCAGGTATTCGGATATAAGGTTTATAATCATTTTGCCGGAAAAATCAGTGAAAATAATATTCCTGTTATTCAAATTGAAAGGCCTGGTGAAGATGATGGAAGCATCATACCCTGGAACAATAATCTGGATTTGGTGGATGAACTTTCAGAGAAATTAAATCTGAGTGTTGTTCTTCCTCGGGAAGTCTATGAAAATCATATTAAACAGGATAATGCAGGTTTTAATCAGAGAATTGTGCATGGGGTGAGTTCAGGTGAAAATATTATGGTTAACAGTGTCATCATAGGAAAGACTACTTCCGATAGTCTCACACTGATTGCACGCGATAATCACATTGTTGATATAATAGGCGGTGAGCTGAAAAGCCACGGTGTTGAAAAACTCGGAGAAGTGGATTTGGACAGCGCCATAATAAAAACCGGTCTTTTAAGACATGCAAAGGTTACTCCCAGGGTCATATCTCATGACAAACCTGATAAATTTAAAGTAACTTTTTTGGACCATGCGGGTGAAGACGTATATAAATTCAGAGATTCTTCTCTGGTTATCACTGTCGGTGATGATACAACTTTGATATCTTCTGACATTTTGTACCGATTTGATATACCTATAATTGGAATAACTGATGGGGATTTGGACAAGGTTGTAGAAGATGGATTCAAGGTTAAAGATTCTGTCATCTTTGAACTTCAAAGTGGTTTTGATGACATCTGCGGTCAAGATATTAAAACGAAAATGTTCGGCGGTAAACAGGTCACTTATGATTTCTCAAGCATTGAAGAAGTAAAGGACAGAATAGTTGAAATAATAAATAATATTAATTGCGAATATAAAATTAATTATATCAGTTAAAAGGAAGTGTAATCATTGGATTTTAAAAATCTTGTTAAGGAAATTCAGGAGTTTAAGGGAGTCTCACGTAAAAGCTCCATTGATAATGTTATTTCTCTTTTAAATGAAGCTTACAACGTTTCCGGTGATGTTGTTATAGACATAGGAGATGACGCTTCAGCTATTGACATTGGAAATAATCAGGTAATGCTTATTGCTGCAGACGGAATCTGGGGAGATATAATGAATGTAAATCCATACTGGGCCGGATACTGTTCTGTTCTAGTAAACGTCAACGATATTGCTGCTATGGGCGGAAAACCTTTGGCAATGGTAAACATAATGTCAATAAGCAATGATGATATTTATGAAGATTTGCTTAACGGAATCAAGGACGGATGTCTGAAATTCGGAGTTCCTATGGTTGGAGGACACCTCCATCCTGACGGGGAAGTTGATTCATTGGGCGTTGCAATAGTTGGAATAGCTCAAAAAGACAAAATCATAACAAGTTTCGGCGCTGAAGCCGGAGACAAGGTCATTGTTGCAATCGATCTGGACGGCAAACCTCATGAAATGTTTAGCCTTAACTGGGATACAACATACGATAAGGATGCAAAGCTCGTTCAGGACCAGATTACAGCTGTTCAGTACCTAGCTGAAAATGATTACATAAAATCCGGAAAGGACATTTCAAATCCTGGAATTTTAGGAACTCTGGAAATGCTTCTGGAAACTTCCGGCAAGGGTGCTGTCGTCAATCTTGAAGACATTCCAAGAAATGAAAGTGTGGAATGGGTTGACTGGCTCAGGTCATATCCGGGCTCAGGCTTTGTATTTACTGCAAGTGAAGATAAATGCGACTATATCAAGCAGTATCTTGCAAAATATTCTATTGAAGCGGAAGTTGTCGGTGATGTAACAGACACAAATTCCCTTTATCTGAACTACGGTGATGAACAGGCAGAAGTCTTCAATCAGGATAAAAACCCGGTATTTATTTTTAAATGATGTGATAATATGGAAATAGGCAAAATAGTGACAAATTCATTAAAGTATCCTTTTAGAAATATCAAGAAATTACCTATTCTGTTTATTCTGTTTATTTTAGTTGCCTTTGTTCCGATTGGCATAATATCTGATAACCGTTATGTTTTAATTTTAGGGTTCATTGCATTTTTTGCATTTATTCTGATTGTGCCGGGCTATCTCTTTTCAATGGTTAGGATAGGATTAAACGAATCCGCCATGTTTCCCTCAATGGATTTTGGAAATACAATAATGGATTCCATTCGTATGATTGCTCTTAGAATGGTATATATGATTGTTCCGGCTATAGTATTTTTCATTGCTTTTTCTGCAGTGGGCATGTCTGCTGTTGATATGATAAGGGACTTTAAACTGCCTTCTTTAATATTTTCCGTGATTGTAATTATCCTTTTTGTCCTGTTTGTCTACATTGTATTTGAAGTGCTTCTCTTTTTTGCTAAAGCAAGACTGGCTTACCTGAATAGCCTAAGTGAAGCCGTAAAAGTTCATAAGGTAATGAGTGATATTAAAAATTTAGGGATTATCAATATACTCAAATGGCTGATACTAATGGCTGTAGTGATGATTGCAGCTTCTTTTATATCATCATGGGTTATGTCAATTCCGTATGTCGGACTTTTAATTTATATTGGAATTGTAATTCCGATACTGGAAAGTATAGGCAATTATTCCCTGGGACTTCTGTATTCAAATATTGCTTTAAACAGTAATGATATGTCCAGAGTTGCATTGGATTATAAAAAATATTAAAAAAAGAAAATATTAAGGATTGCACAACTTGCAGGGTACATATCCTTGATCTACAGCTTGATTTCTTGATGAGAAAAATACTTTGTTTCCTTCTGACATTTTACTGACACTGCTGCAGCTTGCCTTATGGAATTTTCCGGTATTTGCATTTCCCACATAACTTCCTGATCCTGATGATGCGGAAGATGATGAATCGCCGGAATCATATGAGGAGCTTGAAGATGAAGATGTGCTGTGAGTATCAGCTACATGGGTGTCTGCGTTTGCCCAGTTGTAAGGATAAAATTCACTTGGGGGCATGTACATTATCTCAGCAAGTCCTTCTTTTAAAAGCATTTCATTGACATTTTTACCGTCAACAATAACGACTCCCAATGTTCTGCCGTATTTGTCTGAGTGCTTTGAATCGTCAATATCGATACCTACTGTTTTTCCGAGACATAATTTCTGCACGAAGTTTTTGGATGTAATGTATCCTTCAACACCTCTTTCGGGAGTATTGACTCCTACGAAACGTATCTTATCTCCATTGTCCAGATAGATTGTATCTCCGTCAACAACCTGTGTGCACACTGCACTTTCTTCAACATGGCATTCTGTATCGCTGTATTTGCTCAGTATGTCTGATGCTGACATGTCTGAATATTTGGTACTTGGAATGTTATGTGAAAATCCGGTACCTGTGTATGCGCTAGCAATGGAAAGCGCTGATATAGCTATCAGTAAAATCACAAGTAGTGAAACGATGTGTTTTTTGTTAAATGACATCATTTTTCCTCCTTGAATATATTTGTTATCACTTTGTGTAAATATAGTTTTTGCAATTATGATAAGTAATTTTAATATATAAAAAGATTATAAATATATAATATTAAAAATTCTTATTAGGAGATTGTATGTTAATTAAAATTAATGGAGAAGAAATAGATGTGGCAGAAGCTTCAACAATTCAGGATGTAATTGCTGAAACTAATGCTCCATATACTCCTGGTAGTATTGTTTGTTTGATTAAAGGAAAAAAGGAACTTGAGAAGAACATAAGCAAATATAAAATTAAAACAAATCAAGGTTCCATAATCATTCAATTGGACGAATCCGAAGAAGCAAAACCTTTAGTTGATGTATGGAAAAATCAATATGAGGAATTTGTTGATTTGGATATAAGATGGTCCACTCCGACAGAAGTGGCAATCGGTCCTATTGTAACTGATCTGGAACCGACTTCAGATGAATACAAATATTATGAAGGGGATGTTGTTTTAAGTTTATCTAGTTTTAGTAATGAATCTACTCATTTAATTATGCTTAAAGAGAATACAACCAACGTTTATAGTGTACCTCCGTACAACAAGGGAATATTTGCCCGTGTCATAGGTGGTAAAAAAACTTTGGAAAATCTCACAGATGATGACAGGGTAACCGGTATCGAACCTATCATAGAGAGAAGTACAAGCACTGACATGATTTCAGTAACTGATTTAAGCACACAACTGGAAGAAGGAAATGAGCTGTATACTTATATCTCTTTTGATATTGATGAAGAGTCTCCTGTCAGTGTTGAGCATCTGTTCTCATTAATTAAGGACGGTAGAATCAAGGTTTCTTATGACAGTGAATCTTTCATAGGTTTTTATGAACTTCAAGGTATCGAAAAACCGAAAGAACATACTACTCAAAGAGTCAGAGGAACAATCACCGTCAGAAATGATGGTGTAGGTGTTGGAAAACTATTCGTTTATCGTGAAAACAGAGTATTAACTCCAAATCATACTACTGTTGGAAAAATCATTAACGGTATGGAAATTATCGATATTGCTAAGGAAAATGATTTCATTACTGTAAAATCTGAAAGACAAAGATTGATGTTGCTGAATAAAACTCAAAAAGAGGCTACAGAGCTGTTGTCTGCTGCAGGAGTTGAACATCTAATCGATGGACTTGTTGACGAGAATGCAGTTATTGTTGAGCAAAATCCTAAACATACAATTGATATCTTAAAAGAAGGCCAAGTGATTACTAAATCCGTTAATAAAGAGGATTTATGCAAAATCAAATTTACAGATAATGCGCCAAGGTCTGTCAGATACTTCAAACGTCTGTCCGGTCTTTTAGAAAACCCTATCGGTAAAATAAAAGTCCACTTTTCTGTACCTGGAATGCACATTGTTATTTTTGAAGGAGATAAAAAAGCTGCGAAAGGTTTGGTTCCTGAAAATAACCCTGTAGATAAAGTTATAAGAGGTCAAATCGGTATTACAAATATGGCTTCAAAAAGTGCAGGTCTGATCGGTATCAGATTTGAAGACAATTCTGAATTCGGACCGACTGCTGAAAGCTTTGAAGCGACTAACATTATTGGTGATATTGTTTCAGATTATGATGCTCTTGAAGAATTAAAAGAAGGAGTTGTAGTATATGTCACAGAATCTAACAATGAGTCCTGATTTAGGTAAAGAAGATTGGGACCCTGATGTAATTACCCGTATGATTTTTATTGGACCGGGAGCTCATGTAAGCGAACAAGAAATTGTAAGCGAATTTCATATGCTTGGTTTACCTCTTACAATAAAAAATACCTGTTATGGGTCTATGATTAGTGGAAAAAGTGAAGATGTTTACAAAGCTATTGAAGAGATAAGAAAACTTGATCCAAACCACATTTTCACAAAGGAAAGAGGTTTCGCTCCAGGTGATCCTAGAAGATGCAGAGGTCACAGATTTGGACCTAGGGAAGGATTCCACCAAATGGAAAAAGAATATAGAATACTTGGTTTTGTCTCCAAAGCTTTAGAAAATCCGAAAGAAGTTGAACTGGAAGAGAAAAAACCAGTTGAAGTTGACGAATTTAAAAAGATTATGGACGAATGTCTTGAAAACAAATAATGTGGTGAAAACATGGTTAAAATTGCGGTTTATCCTCCAAACTCATTAATTTTGGCAGATTTACTTGAAAGGAAAGGTCATACTCCTTTAGTTTTACAAAAACAAATTAGACAAAAAATTAAAGATCCGGAGATTGATTCTCCACCAATGAATATTACTGAAGAAGATCCGATTAAAGGACTTAAATATGCGGCTATTGAAGTTCCGTCTGGTGTTCGTGGAAGAATGGCTATTATAGGACCTCTTATAGATGAGGCTGAAGCGGCAATTGTTGTCGACGGCGCTCCTTACGGATTCGGTTGTATTGGATGTGCAAGAACCAATGAATTGTCCATTTTCTTACTCAGAAACAAGGGCATTCCTGTATTGGAACTCACATATCCTACTAATCAGGATGAAACTTATGTTATGGTAAATAAAATTAATGAATTTGTAGATTCACTAGAAGAAACTGTCGGGGAGGAATAAGAATGGTTAAAATTGCTTTAGTTTCATGTGGAACAGAATACAGTGGAATTCAAAAGGAAATTGAAAAAGCGGCAAACAAGTTCGGTGCTGAAATTATCCTTCCTGAAATCGATTTAGATTATATTGACGAATCCTATGAAAAATTCGGATTTTCAGCTCAAAGTTCAAGTTTAAAATTAATGATTGCAAGAGCTATGGCTATTGTTGAAGGCAGATGCAAACCTGATGCAGTATTTATCGCAACCTGTTTCAGATGTGCAGAAGCGGCTCTGGTCAGAAATGAAGTCAGACGTTTCATACAAAACAATACTCGTATTCCAGTAGTTACCTATTCATTTACTGAAAGGACAAAAGCTGACGAATTGTTTATCCGTATGGAGGCATTGGCTACAACTGTAACTCGTAGAAGTATCCTTGCTCGTGAAAAACAAGAAGGACTCACTCTTGGACTTGATTCAGGTTCAACAACTACAAAAGCAGTGCTCATGGAAAACAACAAGGTTATCGGAACCGGATGGACATCCACCAAAGACATTATTGAATCTGCTAAAACTGCAGCTGCAGAAGCATTCGAACAGACTGATTACGGATGGGATGATTTAGACGGTATCGGAACTACCGGTTACGGTAGGTTTACCATGGGTCAGGAATTTGGAGCAGAACTCATTCAGGAAGAACTGTCCGTTAACGCAAAAGGTGCAGTATATCTTGCAGACTGTCAGAAAGGAGAAGCTACTGTACTGGACATCGGTGGTATGGACAACAAGGTAATTACCGTAAACAACGGTATTCCGGACAACTTTACCATGGGTGGTATCTGTGCAGGTGCATCAGGAAGATTCCTTGATATGACTTCCAGAAGACTGGACGTTGATATTACCGAATTAGGTCCTCTCGCAGTTCAGGGTGACTGGAGAAAAGCAATGCTTAACTCTTACTGTATTGTATTCGGTATTCAGGACCTTGTTACTACACTTGCTGCAGGAGGTTCCAAAGCGGATGTTGCAGCAGCTGCCTGTCACTCCGTATCAGAACAGGTATACGAACAGCAACTTCAGGAAATTGATATTCGTGAACCTTTAATTCAAGTAGGCGGAACAAGTTTGATTTCAGGTCTTGTTGAAGCGGTAAGTGAAACTTTAGGTGGAATTGAAGTTATTGTTCCTGAATATTCTCAGCACATCGGTGCTGTAGGATCAGCTCTTTTAGTATCCGGAATGGGACACAGACAAGATAACAAATAAATTTAAGGACTGGTTTACATGTTAGTAGAATGCTACGATGAAAGAGGTGCAGAAGTTTATGAAATCATCATTAAGCAGATTTTCCAGGATCTGGTTCTTGGAGCTGCTGTAGATGATTTAAGAGCTTATGTAAATCCGGATGATCCTGTATTTATCTTAGCTATCAAAATGAAAAAAACTTCAAGTGTAGTTAAATTTGAGGATGTTGCTAACCTCACTTACGTTAAAGATGATGACGTTACCCGTATACTTGTAGATAATGAAAATTATCTTCCTAATATTCTCAAACAGTTATGGAAAAGGTTTTCCAGAGAGGAAATCTATCAGCCTAACAGATATCAGCTTGAAATTGCAGGCGACAACACAGATTTGAAAACTTTGGTTATAGATGACCCTCATTCCAATCTCCAAAGGAGAATCTATGATGCAATATTCAGGATATTGCCTGAAGGTTTTAAAATCATCAAGGACATGTCCACTGATAATATCGTTACTGTGGTAGCTACAGATGAGTTAATTGCTGATGCATGGATTGAAAAAGCTAATGAATATATATCTGAGTTGGAAAATTAAATAGAAAAATTTATATATTTGTTCGTAACAATACAAAATAACAGGAGTTATATAATCGGAGAAGTGATAATATGGCTGAACACAAAGGTTCAAGATTTGCACATATAACAAAAGCACATCCATGTTTCAATGAAAAAATGCATGATAAAGTCGGTAGAGCACATGTACCTGTTGCACCAAAATGTAATATCTTTTGTAACTTCTGTACAAGAGATATCAACAATGAGGAAGACAGACCTGGTGTTGCAAGCTGTGTCATGGATGCTGATGCTGCAATAAATCATGTTAATGAAGTAACTGCAGAAGGTCCAATTTCTGTTGTTGGAGTAGCAGGACCTGGAGATTCACTTGCTAATGAGGAAACTTTCAAGTTCTTTGAAAAATTAGCATCTGAACAGCCGGATTTAATAAAATGTATGAGTACAAACGGTCTTTTACTTCCTAAATATGCAGACAGACTTGCAGAACTTGGAGTAAATTCCGTTACTGTAACAATCAATGCAATTGATCCTGACATTGCAGTTGATATCTATTCATTTATCAAATATGAAGGAAAAGTCTATAAAGGATACGATGCTGTTAAAATTTTAATCAAAAACCAGTTGGATGGTGTTGAAAAGGCGGCTGCCAATGGTATGGTTGTTAAAGTCAATTCAGTATTGATTCCTGGATTAAATGATGAACATATTGTTGAAATAGCTAAAGAAGTTAAAAAAAGAGGAGCTTCTCTTATGAATATCCTGCCTTTGATTCCTTTAGCAAAAATGAAACATTATTCACGTCCTGACTGTTCCATGATGGAAAGCGTAAGGGAACAGGTTGAAGAAATCATACCTGTATTCAGAGCATGTACTCAATGCAGAGCCGATGCATACGGAATACCTGGTAAGAAAAGTGAAGACCATCATTTGGGAATGACTCCGCAAAGTCATTATTAGATGCTCATCTGAGTATCTTTTACTTTTATTTTTAATTATATTTTTTTCTAATTGAAAACTCTATTTTTTAATATTAATCATCATATTTAAATTGCGCATGTCTTCAATAGCAATATTAATTATTGATGAAATAGATAATTATTATCTGATATTTACATCAATTTTATATTATTATAATAAAGGAAAAAGATAATATGGCAGAAACTTATGTTTTCGGACACAAAAGTCCAGATAGTGATACAATAACATCTAGTATTGTAATGGCAAACTTGGAAAATGAATTAGGAAACAAGGATGCTAAAGCTTACAGATTAGGAAATATAAACAAAGAAACTGAATTCATTTTAAACTATTTAGATATGGAAGCACCTGAACTTTTAGAGAGCATTGACGACGGTGCAGATGTAATTTTGGTCGACCACAACTCTCCTGCTGAGTCAGTAGACAATCTCGAAAATGCAAACATTTTAAAAGTAGTTGACCACCACAAGTTAGCATTGGAAACTTCATATCCTTTATTTTTAAGATTTGAACCTGTTGGTTGTACTGAAACTATCTTATGCAAATTATATGAAGAAAATGGCATTGAAATCACAAAAGAAATAGCTACATTAATGCTTTCAGCTATTATTTCAGATACTTTGCTTTTAAAATCCCCTACAACCACAGACGACGATAAGGCAGCTGTAGAAAAACTTGCCAAAATCGCTGATATAGATGCTGAAGAATACGGTTTGGAAATGCTTAAGGCAGGTACAGACCTAAGCAGTTTCACTATTGAAGAGATTTTGTCTTTGGATGCAAAACAGATTGACTTTAAAGATGTCAAATCAATAGTTAATCAGGTTAATACTGCTGATATTTCTGATGTTATGGCTATGAAAGATGATTTGGAAGTAGGAATCAATAAAATAATCGAAGATGAAGGTTTAGATTTATTTATGCTTTTAATAACTGATATTGTCAACAGCAATTCTCAGGTAATTGTTTTAGGTAAAGATGCAGCTCTTGTTGAAAAGGCATACGGTGTAAAACTGGAAGATAACACTGCCCTTTTGGAAGGTGTTGTATCCCGTAAAAAACAGGTTGTACCTATCATGACTGATAATGCTTAGTTTAACTATTGTCAAAAAGGTTAGATTTATAAAGTATTAATAGATAAGTTATTAATAGATGTATTTTAAATACGTCTCTAATCAATCCGTGAGGATATTTATAAAAAAAGCATGATTATAAATAAATGCTCATGCATTAAAAAAATTAGAAACTAACACTTAATTATGCTTTTTTTTCTTATTTTATTTTTTTTATAAGGTGTTAACATGAAAACACTTGAATGGGAAGATAACAAATTAAAACTTATTGATCAAAGAAAACTTCCTGATGAGTTGACTTACGTTTACTGTGATAACTATCAGGATGCTATCGTAGCAATTAAAAATATGACTGTACGTGGCGCTCCGGCAATTGGGGTATCAGCAGGTTTTGCAATGGCTTTAGCAGAACTTGAAGGTGCCGATTTGCAAAAAGCAGCAGAAGAAATTAAAGCTGCAAGACCAACAGCCGTAAACCTTTTCTGGGCAGTAGACAGGGTATTGAACAGCAGTGATGATGCACTGACAGAAGCCCTGAAGATGTATGAAGAGGATATGGCAACAAACAGAGCTATCGGTAAATACGGCTCACAAATCATTGATGATGGGGATACTGTTTTAACACATTGCAATGCAGGAGCTCTTGCATGTGTCGATTATGGAACTGCACTTGGAGTATTCCGGGCAGCCCGTGATGCAGGCAAAAACATCAATGTAATCTGTGATGAAACCCGTCCTAGAGGACAGGGGGCAAGTCTGAGCGTATGGGAAATGCAACAGGAAAACATTCCGGTCAAGCTGATTCCTGATGTGGCTTCAGGATATCTAATGTCACAGGGCAAAATTGATAAGGTTGTAATCGGTGCTGACAGAATTGCAAAAGGAGGTGTTGTAAATAAGGTCGGATCATTTATGGTAGCTCTTGCAGCCAGTTATCATGACATACCGTTTTATGTAGCAGCTCCATATTCCACATTTGACAATGAAATCTCCATCTTTGATACGGTTATTGAAGAAAGGGATGGTGATGAAGTAAGATATTATGGTGGAGCAAGAATATGTCCTGAAGGAACAGATGTCATAAATCCTGCATTTGATATCACTCCAAAAGAGCTGATTACTGGAATCATTACTGAAAAGGGAATAATTGACCCGATTTAAGGATACTTTACCATATTTGATTTTAAATTTAATTTTCATGACAAGTCAGGATAAATAGGGTAATATATTTTGCCAAAAAACTGACTTGTATTATATTTCAATGTTATTGTAAACTATTTATGCAATAAGATTTAAATTAAAATATAACATTCCCACTAAAATGTCCATCAGATTTTATTTTGATGAAAATACGCAATCGCAGAAATTTTTTTGAGAATTATTGTATTATTTGAGGAGATAATATGGAGATAAAAAGTAGAAAAGGTGCAGATTACCCTCTTTTGATAAAAGATTTAGTAAAAGAACTGTTAAAAGATGATTTTGTACATTTTAAAGTATTATGTGGAAACGAAGTTCATCACTTTAACAAAGAAGATGACTCCATCATTGAGTTTGAAGAAACCTATATAAAAGAAACTAGTGAAAACGGGGACATGTTATACATACCTTACCCTGATATCTTCAGAGTTAAACTATATAGGGATATGGAACAATATCTTGAAGATGAAAAGAAATTCAATGCTTTCAATGATGATGATGACTGGACCGGAAACAGAATCCAGTTCTAAGTGAAAGAATTATTTCTTTCCTTTTTTTATTTTTACTTTAACATTTGACTTTTTCAATACTGATTTTACATTTTTCTAGCATCCGATATATATCCCTGCTTATTTTTACTTTCGGATTTTTAAATGCTTGATGTTAATGTAAATTCCTATTAAAAATTTTGACAGTTTCGCTTTTCAAACTATTTTTTCATGTGGACTTTTCCATCTATTGCAACATGCCATTCGCCGGGAGATGTTGATTTGACTTTGCGTGTATTTATGATTTCAACTTCCATTCCTCTACTTTCCACTGCATCGGTCAGTCTTTTTATTCCCTGTTCATATGAATCAGAAAATTCATAGTAGTTGATTGTTCCTCCGTCTTCAATTAAATCAGCTGCAACATCTAGGAAAGTATATGCAAGTCCCGGAAGGTTCATAATAATCCTGTCGAACTTGTGGTTAAATGATTTTGAAACTTCTCTGACATCACCGCAGTATGCCTTGACGTTACCTTTCAGTTTGTTGATGCGTATATTTTCATTCAGATATTTGATTGCATCCTCGTTAATGTCAACCGCAGCAATATCCACATCATGGTTTTTTGCTATCAGAACTGGGAACGGCCCTATTCCGCAGAACATATCAAGAATTCTTTCGCCGTCACATACACTGTCATTAACCCTCAACCTTTCGGTAGCAAGCCGTGGTGAGAAATATACCTGGCGCACATCAAGCTTTAGGCGAACTCCGTGTTCCTTGTGGATTGTAACGGAATCGTCTGTCCCTGCCAGAAATTCCAAATCACGAATGCGTATTGTTCCTTTAATTGCACTCTTTTTCATATATATTGCCTGTTTTTTGGTAAATTTAAGAGCAGCATCACCGATAATTTGTTTTTTTGAGACTAAATCGTCAGGAATTTCAAGGATTACTATGTCTCCGATGGTGTCAAATGATGTTCTCAGATTTTCTATTTCATCTTCTGTTAGCTCATCTTTAAGTATTTCAGAAAAGTTATGGGGAACCTTTTTCATGGCTTCCAGATGCATGCACACTATTTCATAGCCTTCGACATTCTCATTGACAGGAATGTATCCGAATTCATCTTCAGCCTTGATTCGATAGTCCATATTCATCAGCCCATCTTCCATCAGTTTCAGGCGAGTGTCGTTTAATTGTTTCAATGGAACTTTTACGCATTTCATAAAATTTATTATGTTTAAATTATTATATAATTTATATGTTTTATTTAGTCGGTTTAGGATTATTTGATGAGAAGGACATATCTCTTAAAGGATTGGAATGTTTAAAAAATGTAGATAAGATTTATGCTGAATTTTTCACCTCAAGGCTTTTCGGGTCCAGCTTTGAAGCTATTGAAGGGCTGATAGGCAAAAAAATTGAAGTTCTTGTGAGAGACGAAGTTGAAGAGGAACACAAATTCATAGAAGAGGCTAAAACATCTGATGTTGCATTAATAACAGGTGGAGATCCTCTGATTGCAACAACACACAGTGATTTTCTTGTGCAGTGCTCCAAAAAAGGAATTGATTTTGAAGTGATTCATGGATCTTCAATTTTATCCTCAGCACCTGCAATCTCAGGACTTCAGGGATACAAATTCGGTAAAGTAACAACAATTCCGTTTCCGGATTATAACTTCTATCCGAAATCCCCATATGAAGCCATTGAAGAAAATCTTAAAATGGACTTGCACACATTGGTTCTGCTTGATATTCAGGCTCACAAGGACCGTTACATGACTGTAAATCAGGGTTTGGAATATCTTTTAAATATCAAAAATGACCTTGACCGTGAGGGTTTGATAGATGAAGAAACCCTTGCAATGGGTATTGCTCGTGTTGGGTCTAAAAATGTCTGTGTAAAGGCTGGAAAAATTAGTGAACTGATTGATTTTGATTTTGGAGGCCCTCTGCACTGTATCATCATACCTTCAAAACTTCACATTGTGGAAGCTGAATATCTGGTAGAAATTGCTGGAGCGGATAAAAGTATTTTAGATGATGTTTAGTGTAAAAGGGGGAGTTTAGGAAGTAGTGTTTTTCTACTTCCCTTGTTTTAATCTGTTTTTAACATTTTGGAGATTAAAAAATGAATGACTGATTAGTTTTTTAGATATGTAATTTACTTCATATCGTTTATTAGTTATAGTTTAATATTATATAAATATTTTGATTTTAACTATAAAATTTGGAGTTTTATTTTCTGTTTAGCAAATACTTAATTAAAAATCGTTGGAATTTTTAAAATAATGATTAATATTTTTTGATTCTATAATAAAAAGAGGGGGGGGAGTTAAGGAAGTAGTTGTGAGTTCCTACTTCCTGAATGAAACATATTCTAATCATTTTGGAGATTATAAAATGGTTGAATGTGTCATGAATAAATATGAAATTAAATTCATATCGTATAATACTTATATTTTACTATTATATAAATGTTTTTATTTGATTTTTTTTTAAGTCATTGGTTTTCGGGAGAACTGGTGGGTTAGGCAATATCTTGGGAAATTTTGTTTAATTGAATTTTCAGGACTTCATTTTTGAAATGATTATATTTGTTTTGCATTGATTGAAATTTTGTGATTATATTGAATTAAAATTAGTAAATTATATGAGAATATAATGAAAGATTAAACATATGGAAACTTTAATTAAATTTAAAGATTTGACGGTGGAAAGTTTAAAGAATCACAAAAAATTGATAATCGGATTATATGTGTTATTTATAATCTGTTTTATTGGAGGCTGGATTTTATCTGCTGATGTGGTGAATTCTGCTTTAAACAGTACTGTACCATCAAACGGAACACAGTTGAATTCTGAAATTAATGCATTGGATCTGTTCATTCACAATGAAGCCGGAGGAATCTTAACATATGTAGCTTCACTATTCTTTGCAATTCCTGCCGTTGTAATGATAATATTCAATGGGGCTAATCTGGGGGCTGCTGGAGCATTATTCAATTCATTAATGCCACATGGCGGTCTTAGATATGTAATTTATTTAATACCTCATGGCATATTTGAGATTACAGCAACTGTTATTCAATCTGCTGCAGGAATATTGCTGTTCCTCTTTATTTTGGGATTTGTTCGATCAGCGATAAGCAAGGATACTGACGGGGTTTCACAAGCATTTGACAAAAACAAAAAAGTTTTGATTCATAGCATAATTCTGATGATTTTTTCAACAATTCTTCTGCTTATTGCAGCGCCTATTGAAGCATATTTTTCAGTTCCTTTTTCAGATTTCATAATGAATCTTCTCTAAGATGGAGTAATATGTTTGAAAATTCTTAGTAACTTAAATGGTGTTAAATATGGACAAAAAATGGTTTATTCTCATTATTATACTTCTGGTTGCATTGTCTGTGATGATATATCTAAATAATAACAGTTCACAGGTAATTGACAAGTCAGGTGAAAAATTGTCATTCAATGTTTCATCAGGTTCTTCCGTGTTAAGTCGATTTGTTAATGATACAAAGACCAAACCGGATTATGTTGGCTATGACAGGGATACTGTAAAATGGATGGAATCTCTAGGTGATAAAAGAGTTTTCTTTGGAAATGAAAGCGTTATTATAATGGATATTGGCAATGCCGAAAAAATTCCGGACGATCATGACATAACTGATGTTTTTGTTTTTGACCATTTCAAGGCAGATGTGGTTGAAAATCACAGGTTGTGCGATAAAATTCCGGAAGTATATTATGTGGAAAATGTTACTTTCCTAAATCAGGAGATAGTAGATGCTGGACTGGCATGATTTGAAAAGAAAGGATTAAATCCTTTCTAATCATAAGTATAAAATCCTTTTCCTGCATTGATACCGGTTTCACCAGCATCAATTTTTTCTTTAAGCATTTTAGCTATTTTTCCAGGGATGCTTTCAGGGGCCTGTGCTTCAGGATTCATAATAACGATATTGTATGCGGTTTCCAAACCAACAATATCTAATATGTGGAATGGTCCGGCAGGTGCGCCTGTAGCTAAAATCCATGTTTTGTCAATTGTTTCATGGTCTGATACATCATTTGCAAGCAATGCTTCTGCAGCGCTTAAAAATGGAACAAGCAATGAATTCAATATGTAACCAGGTTGTTCTTTTTTAAGTTTCAACGGAATCATATTGATGGCTTCAGCAAACTCGACTACCTGATCATAATATTCCTGTTCGGTTCCAGGATGTCCCATTACTTCTGCAGTATTATTTTTCCAGATTGTGTTTGCAAAGTGAAGTGAGAGATACTTTTCAGGTCTTCCTGTATATTCTGCAAACATTGACGGAAGCAGTGTAGATGAGTTTGTAACAAGAATTGTTTTTTCATCCATATATTTGGCAAGCTCCTGGTAGAATGCAATTTTCTGTTCCGGATTTTCAGCAATTGCTTCGATAATCAGGTCTGCATCTGCAGCAGCTTCTTCATAACTGTTTGTCAGTGTCAAACTGTCAAAGGCATTTTGTGCCTGTTTTTTCAGTTCATCTAGTTCTTCAGCGCTCAGGTCTGTTTTTTTACTGAGGCCTCTGCAGTATGCGCTTGGGTCTGTTTTCATCTGTTCAAGTGTGTCTATGTAGATGTTTTTGAATCTTTCAAGTTTTGGTTTTGCTCTTTCAATTGATCCTTCACTTCTTAGCCATATTGTCACATCAAATCCGCAATATGCTGATTGAAGAGCAATTTGACTTCCAAGGACGCCTCCTCCTGCTACGACAACTTTTTTAATACTCATTTCAATTCACCTCTGATAAACTAAAATAGTAGTTTATGTGATTAATGATATGTATTTTGATTATTTAAATATTTTTAAATAATTTTAAAATTTCTTAAATGAATTAATTAATATATTCATGATACCCGAATATTTTTGAATAAGTGTAACTTTTATTAAACATTTGTAATATTGTCTTTAAGGTGGGGATTAATTTTAAATTTGCTTGGTATTTTGGATGGTTATTTTTAAAATTGCATAAATTTTTAAATTATCAATTCGCACTAATATTCATTTTCATATCTTAAAATGCTCTGAAAAAACACTAACGCATTTATTAACTAGTATGCTCAATCTATATGTATGACTAAGAACAAGCGTGTAACAATTAGCATCAATAATGACATTGACTTGAATTTTCGCAAAATAGCCTCAAATAAAATGTTATTTAAAACGGGGTGGTATTCAAAAGCGATTGAAGAGGCAATGTTGTTATGGATTGAAAGAGAGAATAAATAATTTTTTTCTCTTTTTTTCTTTTTTTTTAACATTAACTATTTAAATAAAACTCTACTTATTAATAAATATAGAGTGGTGTTAAAATGGAAAGTGATGAAGAATTTAGAACTGTTCGGGTTTATACTAAAAAATATAACAGTAAGGACAAAGACGGCAATCCTGTCGAAAAGGAATCTAAGCAAAAACAGGTAAGTCTTAAAAAAGAAGACCCTTTTGAAGATAATGAACTGGTAAAGGTTTTGGCGCAAAAGGATTATGAAGCATTGGTGAATAATCAGATTTCAGATGAAAAGCTTGATGAGTTCAATCAGACCATTCAGGAAAAGGATGAGTTGATTGAAACATTGCAGCAGCAGATTCAAACTCTGAAAGGTTCATTTTTTGATGATGTCGATTCTCTTAAAGAACAGTTGACCGATAAGGAAGAGCTTCTAAAGGCTAAGGATGAGATTCATCAGTTAAATAAAAAAATTACCCAAATTGATGATGAAAGGGTAGCTATTTTTAAAGAGCTTGACTATAAAAACAGGATGATTCTTGCATATAATGTTGAGCTTAACAAATCAATTCTCAATGCTATAAACGTTGTTATTGATGAAGCCAGAGATAACATTAACCGCAGAAATGCTTTGCTTATTAAAGATTTGGAAAGATCCATTGAAAAATCCAAACATGATGTAAATGAGAAGAATAAAGCTATAGCATATGATATAAAAGCAACCGTTGAGGATATGAATGAACAAATCAGAAATACAAGTACTATTAAAATGATTCTCAATAAGAAAAACATTAATTTAAGAGTACCTACTGATGATTTGCTTAAACCTTTTGAATTTGACTTTGATGTTGAACAATTGCTTTCAGGTCAGGCCCTTGAACTTGATGCAGCTGAAATCCTAAAAGAAGTAATGCCAAAACTTCCGGAACCATTTTCCAAATATATTGACACTTTAGAAGAGGCTCCCGAAACAATAGATGTTTTATCAAAAAAAGAGGAATAGCAGATGAGAACATTCAACAACGGTAAAATCACTTTTCAATATCCTGATTCATGGGAAGTGGAAAAAGCGGATATTCTCTCAAATCCGGACTGCATTGCCACATTGTCCAAAGGCCAGGAAAATCTAATCAATGCTGTGATGTTTCCGACAGCTACAAATCTTGATGATTATAAGGTATTCATGGAAGATGCAATATCAGATGACGGCGGAGTAATATTCTCTTCAGATTTTATTAAAATTGCCGATAAGGATGCAATAAAGCTTCATGCAAATATGGATACTCCTGAACTTAATTTTGATATTCATACCTATGTTTTCATTGAAAATAAAGATATTTACATCTTTGAGCTTAGAACTCTTGACATTTCAGGAGAATCTGAAAGAGAATTCAAAAATATGATTGAATCCTTTAAAATAACTGTGTAAATTCAAGCAGATAATCCATATGGGTTCTATCAAGTATTTTCAATGTTGAGATGTTCTGAGGTGTTGTGCCTGAGCGTTCCTCTACAAGATTTCTAAGGGATTTGTTTTTCATGTGTGCATGGATTTCCTTTATCACAAATTCCATATTTTCAATATTTTTTTCTTCAAGCTCTTCTTGTGTGATGTTTTCATAAATAGGATAGGAATTTAAATCATATGCTTTGGTTGGAGTTTGAAGCACGTTAATGTGACTGTAATAATTTGCTGAATCTGTTAAAAATCCATCAATTCCCATATAAGTTAAGATTGGCATGAATGACAGTTCCGCAAATGAAAAAATAAAGTAACTTGATTTTTTAGCTTCTTTTTTAAGATTGACTATAATTTCAACAAGTTCTCTGGGATTGGTTAATAGAGCATCTCCGTTTGCTATAATGAATCCGTTGTAGCCCATTTCTTCCAGTTCTTTTAAGCATTTGATTCTTAAATCCAGATATTTGGACCCTTGGATAACTGCAATATCTGAAGTGTCTACATTTTCTTTAGAAAGTCTTAATGTTTCTTTTACATTGAATTCAGCTATTTCTCTATCGATATTATGTGCAGATCCTTCACTTGGTGCAATTTTTAAATCTTTTTTGTAAAAGAGTTTTGGAGTAAGTTCTCCGTCTATTTTTCCGACTCTTCCCGGTCCGTCATGTGATTTAATTTCAAATTTTTTTATCATTTATTTCATCCTATGTTATTGTTATTAATATTTTAATTTTTTAGGTTAATAAAAATGTTTCATTTGGTGTAATCTTTATGATTACACTTGCAAAAAATTTAGTAACCTTTATATATCATACTTTTAAGATTATTATTATGGATTTGAGGATTTAATCCTTCGAATCCAAGGTGTGTTTTCAATGTCTATTATAAATCGTTTAAAATCTCTATTCGGAGATAATGATAAGGAAGAAAAAGACATCAGTAATGATGTATCAAACACATCTGATGATGTCCAAGTTACATCTTCACAAAATCTAAATGATCCTATCGTTTCTGGAACTAAAAAAACTGTTTCAATTGATGTTTCAGTTAAAAAAAGTCCAGAAGAGAAAGGTGTTAATTTAACTTTCAAAAAAGACATCGAACCTCTCAGTGAGGAAATAACTGAAGATTCTTCTCAAGAAATTGTGGAAGAAGTTGAAGTTGCTGAAGAAACTGAGGCTCCTGTTGAAGTTGAAGAAGTTGCTGAGGAATCTGAAACTCCTGTAGAAGCTGAAGAAGTTGCTGAAGAAACTGAAGCTGTTGAAGAAGATGAAGCTGTTGAAGAAGATGTCGAGGAAGTTGATGAAAAAACAAATGATAAAGAGAGAGATAAAATGACTTTATTGACTGATAAAGAATTATTAAATGATAGTAACCGTGATCCAGATTTCACTGCTGAATTTATTGACGCAGGTATTGAAACTGTAAAACACTGTTTCCAATGTGGTACCTGCAGTGGTAGTTGCCCATCTGGAAGAAGAACTCCATACAAAGTAAGACAAATTGTCAGAAAATGTTTATTAGGATTAAAAGAAGAAGTTATCACTGACGATGCTTTATGGATGTGTACTACTTGTTACACTTGCCAAGAAAGATGTCTTAGAAGTGTAAAAATTGTTGAAATTATCAAAAAAGCTCGTAACATTGCTGCTCATGCAGGTTACATGGCAAAACCTCACAAAATGACTGGTGTATTTGTAATGAACACCGGACACGGTGTACCAATCAACGATGCTACCAAAGCATTAAGAGCAAAAATTGGTCTTTCTGAAATTCCACCAACAACTCATGCTTTCCCAGAAGCATTAGCTGAAGTACAAAAAATATGTAAAATCACTGGTTTTGACGAATTAATTGGTTATGATGAAGCAACCGGTGGATTAAAAGAATAAATTTATTAGGAGAGTTATAATATGGAAATTGCATACTTCTTAGGTTGTATTATGAACAACCGTTATCCTGGTGTAGAAAAAGCTACCAGAAAATTATTTGAAGCTTTAGATATTGAATTAAAAGATATGGAAGGAGCATCTTGTTGTCCTGCTCCTGGTGTATTTGGTTCTTTTGATGAAGAAACCTGGGCTACTATCGCAGCTCGTAACTTAACTCTTGCTGAAGACATGGGTGCAGACATCATGACCGAATGTAACGGATGTTTCGGATCCTTATTCGAATGTAACCACATGTTAAAAGAAGACGCAGAGAAAAAAGCTGAAATTAACAAAAACTTAGCTGAAATTGGCAGAGAATACAAAGGTACTATTAATGTAAAACACTTCGCTCAAATTTTAAGAGACGATGTTGGTTTTGAAAAATTAGCTTCATTAATCGAAAAACCTTTAGACTTAAATGTTGCTGTTCACTACGGTTGCCACTTCTTAAAACCTACTGAAACTATCGGTATTGAAGATCAAGCTGAAAACCCATCCATCTTAGATGACCTTGTAGAAATCACTGGTGCTAAATCAGTTGACTACAAAGACAAAATGATGTGCTGTGGTGCTGGTGGAGGTTTAAGATCCAGAGATTTAGATGTAACTACACGTATGTCCTTTCTGTCACTTACAATTCGACCAAGGTCAAGTCGAAGTTAACGAAAAATACGGAACTGATTTTGCATTACCTGTATTCCACTTAGCTCAATTATACGGATTAGCTATGGGATTATCAGCTGAAGAATTAACCTTCGATGCTCAAAGAATTGATGCAACTCCTGCTATCAAAAAAGCATTAGGTGAATAAATTTAAGGATTTTTTATCCTTTTATTTTTTATTTTTTTAGACATTGAAAAGACATTTTGGAACAGTTATCATTTTCATGATAACTTTTTTTTACCCAAAATTTTTTTGTTTGTAAATATGCGAATTATTCGTAATTACTTTTATATAGGATTAGTAAGAAAAAGTAAACTAATAAAACTAATGAGGTGTAATTATGTTTGTAGCAACATTAGATGGTATATTTAAATATTCTGACCTTCCTGAAGAATATGAACCATATGTACAATTTAAAGCAACTATTGATAAAAGAGAACTTAAACCAAGTGATGAACTTGCAATTTTAAACATTGCAGGAACTTCTACTCATCATGTATTATTTTTAGATTCTTATACCAGCACTAGTGAAATTGAAAAAGAATTAAAAGATGCTGATGCAAAAATCAATCATACTACTTTAAAAATTATAGGTGGACATTTATGAGCTTACCATCAGAACAGAATTGGTTAGTTCTGAATAATCTCATTAAAGACTTGAGTCAAAAAGGTTATGAGATTCCTAATGGAATTAACCCTGAGATGGGTTTGATTAGATCTTCTATCAGCTCTTATAAAAGAGATCCATCTCACCCTGATTTGATAAATGGTTTAGCTAATGCAGAGATGTCTTTAAATAATATTCAAGCAACTCTTATTACTATTGCAGAAGAAGAGGGAGATGAATATGTTGACCACTGGCTTGATTTATTAAAACAGGTCATGCAGGGAAAAGAAGTATTTGAATTTGCAGATTCACGTTCAAAGTTTTTAGTCAACGCGCCTCCGGGATTAACTACCGGAAGAATTCATCTTAAAGTCCCTTTAGCTGAAGAAAGAGTTCAAGAAATTGCAGAATGGAATGGTCTCATAATTGAATTTGATGATGATGTCACTGTTGAATTGCATGGTGATAAACCTGATTTACAGGCAGGTTTAAAGGAAATGGGATCTTTCTTTTTAGAACAATAAGGTGATTAAATGACTAAAATTTTAGCAATAAGTGATGTTCACGGTGAAGAAAACGAAAATTTATACACCTATCTAAACAATCACGAAGAAATTGAGTTAGTTATAATTCTTGGAGATATTACAGATTTTGGACCTTTGGACTTTGTAGGTACTTTCATTGAAAAAGTAGCAGACTGTGGTGTAGATGTAATAGCTATTCCAGGTAACTGTGATCCTAAAGGAATTTGCAATGCTATTAATGAGGTCTCTTTCTGTCTTCACAATAATATTATCGCATATGGGGATGCTATATTATTCGGATACGGCGGATCCAATGAAACTCCATTCAACACTCCTGGAGAAATCCAAGACAATAAGATTTATGGAGATGTTTACGAATTATTAGCTAATTATGATTATGTCTACAATGATAAGGTTCCTAAAGTAAAAATATTGGTTACTCATGCTCCGCCATATAATACTGAAGCAGATAAACTTGAAAGTGGGGACCATGTTGGTAGTGCAGGTATTTTAAAATCAATCCATGAATTTGAACCTCAAATAAATATTTGTGGACATATTCATGAAGCTAAATCACTTAGTAAAATTGGAATAACTACTGATGTAGCAAACCCAGGTATGCTTAAGGATAATGGTGCAGTCTTGATTGATATTAAAGACGGCTCTGATTATGATATAAGCTTAATATCTTTAGATGAATAATTTTCATCTTTCTTTTTTTTATTATTTTTCTCAAATCAAATAACAAATTTTATTTAAGATTAAACTATATATTTTATATGATATACTGGGTGTTATTATGATTTGGATTACTGGTGACGTCGACGGTAAGTTATACAAAGAACCTTTCTCTAAAGGTATTTTGTCTCGTTCTCTAAATGTTGCGGATATTGGATTTGAAAGAGCTTATGAAATGGCCAGTGAAATTGAAGCAGATTTGATAAAAGATGACATTAATGAAATTTCCAGCGTTGATTTGGCTCAGGTTGTCTTCAATTATTTGAAAAATGTTGATCCAAGTATTGCAAAAAAATATAAAAACTGGAGGTCACTTAGATCATCTAAAAAGCCTTTAATCATATTGATTGGTGGTGCTTCAGGTGTTGGAACTTCATCAATGGCTTTTGAACTTGCAAATAGACTCAGATTAAAAAATCTTATTAGTACAGACATGATTCGTGAAGTAATGCGTAAAATTGTATCAAAAGAATTAAGTCCTGTAATTCACAAATCAAGTTTCGATGCTTATGAAAGCATAAGGACTCCGTCCATACGTATAGATTCGGTCATTGAAGGATTCATCAGTCATGTGGATGTTGTCAATGTAGGTATTGAAGCAATTATTGAAAGGTCTGCTAAAGAAGGTATTAGTACAATTATTGAAGGGGTTCATATTGTTCCAGGGTTTATCCGCAAGGATTTGATGGAAAATAACAATATAATTATTTTTACATTGACTGTTGATGATGAGGAATCTCATAAGCAAAGGTTCTATTCTAGATGCAGGCAGCCTTGGGTAAAACGTTCTCTTGAAAAGTATATGGAGAACTTTGGTACAATTAGAAAAACCCAGAAGTTTTTAGTTGAGCAGGCTAAAATTCATGATTCTCGGATAATTAACAATGTAGATATTAATGAAACAATCGATATTATGGTTAATGATATCCTTGAAGAATTCGGAGGTGAAGACAATGTTGAACAAGAAAGTTAAAGAAATTATGACTACAGATGTTATTACAACAACTAGTGATATAGATGTTGTATATGCATTTGAAAAGTTAATGAAACATAAAATCAGTTCTCTTCCTGTTGTTGAAGATGATAAACTGATTGGAATTATAACTGCTACTGATGTAGGCCATAATTTAATTTTGGATAAGTATGAATTAGGAACAAGTGTGGAAGAGATAATGATTAAATCTGTTATTACCATTTCTCCTGAAGATACACTTGAAAACGCTATTCAAATTATGAAAGAAGGTGTTTCATCTTCTGGAATATTAAATCAACTTCCTGTTGTTGATGGCGATAAGTTAGTGGGTATAATTTCAGATGGAGATATTATTCAAGAAATTTTCTAATTTTATCTCTTTTTATTTATTATTTTTAATTTTAACTATTTTTTAAGGATTTACTATAAATTTATTTTTTTCTAGAAAGAGAATTTTTATTAATTTTTTTCATTTCCAATAATTATTTTTTATTCTAGTAATGACTTTTTTGATAAACTTTATATAATATTAGGGTTATATATTATTATGGCTAGACTGGAGGGTTAGGGGTCCTCTGTAAGCACACACCCCCTTTGGTGCAGTCGAAGTTCAAAAGGCGGCTTTTCAAGGAAATGTAAGCCTAGGAAAACAACATAGAAACCTCGTCCTACAGGATTGGTGGTGGTGAAGTTTTTACTGGAGGGTAGAAATTAGTCACCTTTGGTATAGGAATGGGTCAGGCCCGGAAGGGAGCAGCTTTACTATTAACATTTCAATGCTTGTAGAATCCCGGGGTGGAGTTGGATTTTTAGATCACTTATATTTTTGAGATTTGTCCACTTTTGAACATGCCATTTACTAAAAATAAATAAGTTTATAAATAAGTTTTTACATATAATTTATTATACTGTTTTTTCATATGTCGGGATGGCCCAGCCTGGTACGGCGTTGGACTGCTAATCCAATGGTCAATCGACCTCCGGGGTTCAAATCCCCGTCCCGGCGCTTATTATTTATCTATTTCTTGTTCATGTTCATATTCGAGTCCTATAGGACAGGTATGAACCAGCACATATTTTACTTCCGGAATTTCATTTAAAATATTGTTCTCTACTTTATGTGCAAGTTTATGGGATTCATTTAAAATCAGATTTCCATCCATTTCTACATGTAAAATAACTGCGGCATAAGATCCTAAATAATCAACTCTAATGTTATGTGCATTTTCAACATTAGGTGTGCTTTCTGCAACTTCTTTAATATGTTCTATAAACTCTTCAGATGGAATTTTTCCCATAATGTTATTGATATTTTCTATTAAAATTTCACCGGCGGTTTTTAAAATCAGAAGACCTATAATAAATCCTACAATCGGATCCAGTATCGGAAATCCTACATTTGAAACAATTACTCCAACTAAAATTGCTATTGATGAAAAGATGTCTGTTCTTTGATGTTTCCCGTCAGCAACTATTGCAGGACTTTTGATTTCCTTACCTATTTTTATTATTCTGTCACTAACTGATAAATTTATGATTATTCCAACCACTGCCATTATTGCTGCAAAAGTGTTTGGAACAGTGATTTGTCCTGGATTTAAAATATTAATCCAGGCTCCTTCAATAACTTCCCATGATATCACTACAAGGAATATTACTATAATTAATCCGCTTATTGCTTCTGCACGCCCATGTCCAAATGGGTGGTCTTTATCTGCAGGTTTCTGGCCGGTGTAAAATCCTACATATGCAATTATAGATGTTGCAATGTCTGAGAAGGTATGTGCACCTTCAGAGACTAATGCATAACTTCCTGATGCATATCCCACTATAATATTTGCTACTGTTAAAAAACAATTTGCTACTAATGCAATTATTAAAGCTTTTTTACCACCTTTCAGGCGAAGTTCATCCATTAACAACACGCTCTTCTAAAATATCCATTGCTTTTTCTATATTTTCATATGAATTTGCATAAGACATACGTACGTGGCCTTCACCGTTTGATCCAAATGCTGCACCAGGTACGGTTATCACTCCTGCTTTTGCAGCTTTAGCAACAAAGTCTTTGTCTTCTATTTTTGGGAATACATAAAATGCACCTTCAGCATTCACTGTTTCGTATCCCATGCCGTTAAGACGTGAAACAATCAGATCTCTTCTTTTTTCAAATTCATTTACCATTTTTACAGCTTCATCCTGAGGTCCGGTCAATGCTGCATAAGCTCCTCTTTGTGAGGTTGTACTTGCACATGCGATATTGTACTGGTGTATTTTAAGCAGTTCTTCAGTATAGGCTTCATTTGCGGTAAGATAACCTATTCTAAGACCTGTCATTGCATAAGTTTTTGAAAATCCATTTAATGTAATGACATTATCACTGTATTTTGCAGGTGAGTAATGTTTTTTGTTGTAAATTATCTTTTCATAGATTTCATCAGAGATTATTAGGAAATTGTGATCCATTGATAAATCAGCGATTGCTTTGATGTCTTCTTTTTCCATCACTGCACCTGTAGGGTTTGAAGGAGAATTTAACATGATGGCTTTTGTGTTTTTAGTTAGTTTTTCAGCAACATCATCTGCTTTTAGTTTGAATTCGTTTTCCATTTTACAGTCTACAGGTATGATATTTCCTCCTGCCATATTGATGCATGCTTCATAAGATAAGAAACTAGGATCTGGAAGTATTACGTCATCGCCTTTTTCAATAAATGCCTGAGCACACATGAATAATGCTTCACTTGCACCAACTGTAACTATAACATTTTCAGGGTTGGTGTTAATTCCATTTTCGTTTTTAAATTTTTTCACGATTTCTTCTCTCAGTTCAATATATCCTTTATTTGGAGTGTAATGAGTGTCATTTTCATCAATTGAGTCTTTCATTGCATCCTTGATATGCTGAGGGACATTAAAATCAGGTTCACCAATACCAAGGTTAATGGCATCGGGATTGGTTACTTCAAACATTTTTCTAATCTGTGACAATTCAATTGTTTTTGTTCTTTTTGCTGGATTTATCATAAATTTACCTCTTTATTATATTATATATTATTATAGTAAAAATTATTTTTTCTAGTAATTATTTGCAGGAACCGCAATTATAGCATGATGATGTTTCACACCAGGGGGTTTGTTTTAATGTTTTAAGCCTTCTATGTTCTATTTTTAAGAAATTTTCACTAACTCCTGTGTCTATATTTTTCCAAGGCAGTTCATCATCAATACTGTAATTTGGAGCCAGTTCCTTCCATTCTTTCATAGTCGGTTTTTTTGCAAGAGACTTTTCAATAATTGCACCGACATCACTATTTCCGCAGGATAATATATATTGTATTAATCCATTTTTAGGACTTTCACATTTTATGTTATATCTCTTCATTTCTTTTTTAATCATTCGGGTTTTATTTTTTATATCCTTGTAGTCATACTTTTCCCACTGCAGGGGTGTTTGTGGTTTTGGTATTAATGGATTGATGCTGAATTTCACATTTCGGATGCTTGTGTGCATATTGGCAATTTTTTGCATATATTCTATTAATTCATTAATGTCTTCTGTAGTTTCATTAGGTATGCCTATCAGGAAATACAATTTAATTTTGAAACCCAAATCAACTGCATCTTCAATTACTGAAAATATTTTTTCATCGGGAATATCCTTATTGATTACTTTTCTCAGTTTTTCAATTGACTCGGGCGCTAGTGTGATAGTTTGAAGCCCGCTTCTTTTCAGCGATTCCAGTGTTTTTCTGGTTATGGATTCAATTCTAAGTGAAGGTGTTGAAATCTGGAATCCTTTATTTTCAAGTTCTGAGGTAAGCTCCTCCAGTTGAGCATAATCTGAAACGGCGGCCCCTATTAATGTAATCTTATTTAACCCAGTTTTATTTCTATTTTCAATGGCTATATCAACCAATTTTTTGTAGTCGGTCTGTCTCATTGGTCGGTATATGTAGCCGGCCATACAGAATCTGCACCCTCTTGTACATCCTCTTGAAACGTTTAGCATAATTGTGTTGTTGAAAACTGTCTGATAGTTCTCTTCATCACTTCTGCTCACTACCGGCTGTGTGATGTGGTAAGCTTCATTCATATCATCTATGATGTCTATTTTAGTTTTGTTGTTATATTCTGGAATATATATTCCAGGAATGTCAAGATAATCTTTAAGTTCTTTTTTTGAAGTTAAAAATCTGTCCAATAGGCAATTCAGAGTATTTTCCCCTTCCCCTATGATGAACAAATCAATATAATCTGATAATGGCATAGGATTTGCAGTTGGACATGGGCCTCCAGCAATGATTAACGGATCTTCGGAGGTTCTCTCTTCTCTTTTAAGTGGAATGTCTGATTTTTGAAGAATGTCCAATACATTTACGTAATCTTCTTCAAATTGCAGAGTGAAACTTAATATATCAAAGTATTTTGAAGGAGTGTTTGATTCCAGGGATTTACTGTTTGGATATATAATCCGTTCACACCAGGTGTCTTCACGTTCATTTATCTGATTGTAGAGAATATTGTAACCTAATGAAGACATTGCAGTTTGATACACGTTCGGATATGCTAATCCAAAGCGAATATCCACTTGTTTATGATTTTTTATAAAGGTGTTTTTTTCGTAAATCATGCAATCACTATTTTTTAGTATTACTCTTCATTTGCATAGAAATTATATTAATTAAATCTAATTTTTTTAAGTTATACAATTTTTTCTTAATTTTTTCTTTAAAACGTGTAAAATGGATTATTTCTTTTAAAAAAATGTCTAATTTTAAAAATGATTGTTTTATTGGTCAACAAAAATTTTAATTTAGATTTAAGTTATTTAATCTTATCATAGTTTATTTCACTATAAATGTTCTTTTATTTCAATTTTATATATGATTTCTATCTTTTTTTGTTAATTTAATCTCTTTTAAGTTGTTTTTCAATTTTTTAAGTTTTAAAAACATTTAAATAAGATTAAAATATATCTTTATCCACTCATTATGAAATACTATATTTTAGTATAATCATATTTTACTATAAAATTTTCGTAATGAGAACCAAGAGGTGGAAAAATTTCGATAAAAAATAAAGCATTTATAATTTCTTTGGCGCTCATGTTTTTTGTTGCTTTATCAGCATCATGTGCAGCTGAAATTGTGGATGTTTCAAATACAGAAGATTCAAATTTAACTAATGACGATGCGATTGCATTGTCTCAAGAAAAATTAGAAGTTTCTAACGAGGATTCTATCTCAGAAACTAATTTAGTTAATTCTCATGATGATAATTTGAAAGATTATCCCGAAGATGAGGTTCTATTGAGTAGCGCCGAATCTTATTATGAGGATAATGGGGAACAAATATTAAGTCTTGCATCTGATGATGAGGATGAAAGATTGTCTGCTTCAGAATATGATTCTGTAGTGTCTGTTTCATCAAATAATTATCTAAAAGCTACTTCAAATGTATCAACTACTTTATCTGTGGCAAATACCCATTATGATAAATCAGCTACATACTTTAAAGTAACTTTGCAAGACAGTACAGGTAAATCTTTAAGCAATCAAAAAGTTTCTTTGAAAGTTAACGGCAAAACTTATTCAGCTACTACCAACAGCAAAGGTATCGCTACTGTTAAAACAGCTGCATTGGCTGTAGGAACTTATACTGTAACTGCCAGTTTTGCAGGTAATGGAAATTACAGTGCAAAATCTCTTTCAAAAAGCGTAAAAGTTTTATCTTCAGTAAGTGGAAATGATTTAACTAAGTATTATGGTTCATCTACTTATTTCAAAGCAACTTTATGGAAAGACAATGATAAATTGGCCAATACTAAAGTAACATTTAGCATTGGAGGTAAATCATACACTTTCACTACCAATAGTAAAGGGGTTGCAACTGCAAAAGTAGAACTCAAACCAGGTAAATATACCGTAACCGTAACCAATCCTGTTTCAAAAGAAAAGTTAAGCAAAACTTTAGTTGTTAAAAAAGATTCAACTAAAATATCAGGTAAATCAAAAGTATATATTCTGCCGTATAACTATTATACTTATCAGGTTAATTTAACCACAGCTCATGGCAGTCCGGTTAAAAACGCTAAAGTAACCTTCACATACAACGGTACTTCTGTTACTGCAAAAACAAACTCAAAAGGGAAAGCATCAACTGTTATTCCTCTTCTTGATAAAGGTACTTACAAAATAACATATAAGTTTAGTGGAAACAGCGGATTATCCGCTTCATCTTCATCAGGAACATTTATTATTAAATCTGCAGATAATAAATTGTCTGCTTCAGATTTAAAAATGGACTATAAAGATGGATCTAAATTTACTGTAAAATTTACTGATAATAACAATAAAGCTTTGTCTGGAGAAACAATCAGGTTCATATTAAATGACAAGGAGTACACTGCTAAAACAGATTCCAAAGGTGTTGCCAAATTAGCAATCGGCAATTTAAAACCAGGTACATATAAAATTAAATATCTGTACTCAACATTGGGGGAAAGTGATTATAATTACGGTTATAAAAATGTAGTGATTAATAAATTAACTGTTAAACTAAATGCAGGTAATTTAGTTATGAACTATAAAGACGGTTCAGTTTATAAAGCTAGTGTAAAGGATTCATCTGGTAACCCACTTAAAAATATCAAAGTTAAGTTCAATATAAGTGGAACTGTTTATACTCAAAAGACAGATTCCAAAGGTGTTGCCAAATTAAAAATAACTAAAGCCGTAGGTACATACACTGTAAAATCTACTGTTTCAAGTTCATATTATAAATCCAATACATTAACTAAAAAGATCACTGTTAACGGAACCAAAATTACTGCTAAGGACTTATATGTTGCAAATGGTAAAAGAGTTACTTATGCAGTTAAATTAACTGATGCAAATAATAAACCTTTAAAATCAGCATCCGTTAAATTTACTGTCGATGGTAAATCTTACACTAAAAAAACCGACTCAACAGGTTCTGCTTCAGTTAGTTTGGGAAAATTATCCAGTGGAAATCATAAAATTTCAGCGGTTCATGACGGTTCTTCAAAAACAAGAGTTATTCATGTAATCAGTAAAGTTACATTAAAACAGGTAATTTCAGCATCTATATCTGTTAGAAATTATGTTTTAAGTAATAACAAATTGCCATCAACTGTAACTGTTGGAAATGTTAAAATTACCACTGCTGATTATTTATATTTAGCTTCTAAAGCTATTGTAAATTTAAAATCAAATAATAAAGCAGATATTGCTCTAAAATCTATTAAATCTCCATCTAAAGCAGGTGCTGCTGCAGATTTAGGCGATTTATCAAATTATCTTGCTGTTGCAAAAAGTGTTATAAAAACTGCAGATTCTAAAGGACAAATGCCAAACTCCGTAAGTTCAGCTGTAGGAGATATTGGTTATAAAGGTTTGGTCTTTGCATTTGCACGTGTTGTTGCATTTTATGGCGATAATAACATTATGCCTGCATATGTGACTATTTCAACATTAAGTGATACTAGTTCAACTACCAGTAAACTTAATTCCAAAAACACAATAAGTAATTTGGCTGCTTATTTGGCTGCTACAACCAATTGTCAAGTGAACAATTCACAAATCAAACAGCTGGTAAATAAGCTGACTAAAGGACTTACTTCAGAAAAAGCAAAAGCTACAGCAATTTATAATTATGTACGTGATACAATATCTTATAGTTTCTACTATGACACCAAGTATGGTGCTGTAGGTACATTAAATGCTAAGAAAGGAAACTGTGTAGATCATTCACACTTGCTTGTTGCAATGTTTAGAACAGCAGGTCTAGCTGCCAGATATGCTCATGGTACATGTACTTTTACAAGCGGTACTTATGGCCATGTATGGACTCAAGTATTGATTGGCAATACTTGGACTGTCTGTGATGCTACAAGCGCAAGGAACTCGTTTGGAAACGTAGTAAATTGGAATGCTAATTCATACAGCCTTAAAGGTTATTATGCAAGTATTGCATTTTAATTTACTATTTTTATTTTTTTTATAATTTTTCTTCTTTTTTTATAGCTAATGTTTTATAATAGTTTCAATATAATTTAACTCAGAAACTAATTTAGGACAATATTATGAATTCTAAGAAATATAATAAGGTGGCTGTTGGCGGAACTTTTGATAAATTTCATGACGGTCATAAAAAATTATTATCTACTGCTTTCGAAATTGCTGATACGATTGAGATTGGAGTAACTTCTGACGCTTTTGGTGGATTAAAAGGAGATATAGATTCTTGTGAGGAGAGAATGAGAAATCTGAAGTCTTTTTTTAAAGATAAATCTAATTTTATAATTGTTCCATTGGATGATGCGTATGGAACTACAATTCATGACGAAGATTTTGACGCCATCGTTGTAAGTGAAGAAACTGAGCCTACTGCAGTCAAGATAAACGAAATCAGAGTTTCTAAAGATATGGATCCTATAGATATTGTTGTAGTTAGTTTTGTTTTGGCTTATGATGGTACTCCTATTTCTTCCACTCGAATTAGAAGTGGTGAAATTAATCAGAAAGGAGATATTATCAACTAGAATCAGAAAAATATCGATATGTTTATAAGTTCAGTTCGATATAATAATTAATAATGTATAATAAATAAATGTCATGTTATATTTTTTTATACATTATGAGGTGGTTATATGGCAGTAAAAATAGATTCTAATTTATGCGGACACATTGATAACTGTCCAGTACAGGGTTTATGTATTAAACTTTGTGAGCAGGGCGCTATCATTGAAGAAAATGGAGACGTCGCTATTGTCCCTGAAAATTGTGATGACTGTGACTTATGTATCCAAAATTGTCCAAATCAAGCCATCTCTAAAGCATGAGGTGGTTACATGTTTAGTATTGAGAGAACTGGTGAAGAACATCGTAAATTGTCCTATAAAGATGTAAATTGTGTTGGTTGCGGGATTTGTGTTGATGTTTGTCCTACAACTTCTTTAAGATTAGGTCCTATTGTACCTATTGCAAGAGGATTAATTGAAATGGATTTGATTTCAGTTAATTCAGATTCCTGTGTATTCTGTGGATTATGTTCTGTTGCTTGTCCGTTTGATGCATTGTCTCTAGAAATTGATGATTCTAAAATTAGGGAGATGGATAATTATCCATTTTGGGAAACTGAATCAAAAGTTGATGATGAAGATTGTATCTATTGCGGCCGTTGTTATTCAGTATGTCCGAGGGATTCCATTATTTTTGAAAGGAATCTTCCAGATGCAGTATCTTTAATTAGGGGAGAAATTGAAATAGATAAACAAAAATGTATTTATTGCGGTTTCTGTGCAGACTTATGTCCTGCTGAAGCAATACTTATTGAAAATAAACCTACATCAAGTGTGGATTTATTGAATAATTCTATTGAAGTTGATTTTTCCAAATGTGTACAATGCGGAGTATGTAAAAGAATCTGTCCTCAATCAGCAATTAAACAGATCTGTTCTACTTGTATGTTGAGAGATGAAATTGAAGTTCCTGAAATAACTGGTAATACTTTTATTTCTGAGGAATCTTGTGTATATTGTTCATGGTGTTCTGAAATCTGTCCGGTAGATGCAATCGCAATTACTAAACCATTCAAAGGCAAACTTGAGTTAGTTGAAATTCAAGAAGAAGAAAAAATATGTAAAGGCGATTCATGTCATGCTTGCCAAGATGTATGTCCATGTAATGCAGTTGAAATTGTTGACGGAAAATCTATCACCAATTTAGACTTCTGTAATTTATGTGGTGCTTGTGTAACTGCATGTCCGCAGAATCTCCGTGTATTAACTCGAGATACCATGAATTTAACTAATATTAATTCTGATTCATGGAACGAAATTTTAAATACTATTTTAAGTGGAAAATAGAGAGGATATCTCTATTTTCAAATTTTATTTATAATATAATCTCTTTCTGTTTTTAAAAAGCTATGAGTGTTGGTTTGTATTTCTTGACTTATTTTTGATATATAACTTCCGACAAAAAGAACGATAACAATTAATCCTCCAATTATCAGGATTAATTCCGCACTTCCTTGTCCTTTGTTATCTATTTTTTTACACATGGGTTCTATTGTCAAGAATTGTGTTCCTGACGTCCATGATGTCGTCTTTTGCTTTTAAACTGGTGTCACTTGTTTCCATATAAGTTCTGTATATGGTAAGTGCCAGTAAGGCAATTACAATTACTCCTCCGAAAAGAAGTATATATTCTGCGGCACCTTGGCCTGAATTTTCATTGATGAATGGTTTTATTTTTCTCATAGTGTTTCACCAATATGATATTGATTTTTTTCATATATTAATATTACTATTATTTAAAAAAGTATTATCCAAATTATATTTTTCTCGTTTTTCTAGTGTTTTTTTCCATTAAATTTATTAATGGTGTTGTAGATATTCTATAATAGTTAAAATAATAGAGTGATTAATAAATAATAAGGGTGACATTATGGGAAATACTATAAAATTAGTTTCAGGTTTTATTTTATTTGTAATTGGTATTCTCATAGCATATGAGACAAGTGTTTATAACTTATTGGATATTTTATTGATAGTTGGTCTTATCATTTCAATAGTTGGTATAATACTTATTATCAGTTATTTCATCGAGTATAATTCTGAAAGAACTACAAATATGATTAAAGACTTTTTAAGCTCTGAAGAGGGTGAATCAAGGTTAGGTAAGTTTGATAGATCCTCATCAAAAGACAATAACCGTCCGTTAAGGCTTAATAATAATTATAATGATTATAATGATGGGGACTATAACGATTTGGTTCTGGATGACTCTGAGGAGTTTGACACCAGCCAGTACATCAGACCTGAATATGAAGACAATCCGAAAGCTGTTTTGAATGTAGTTCCTCAGGAAGAGCCAAAGGTTAATTTTGATAAACAATTGGATTTTACTCCACATTATGGAAAGCCATTAAAAGTAACCAGAGCTCCTAAAAAACGTGAAGGAAATTATTTTGTTGAAGAAATTCCTAAGTTTAAGCCTGAAAATGATAAGTCTGATGAGATTATAAAAGTATTGGCAGAAGAGCCTAAAGTGCCAGAACCTCAAACTGTAGACACTCAGACTCAAGTTGCTCCGGAAGTTGCTGAAAATAGAGATATTAAAATTGATATTAACAATCCTGAAAGTCTTCCTGTTCCAAAATTACTTAAAAGTTATGTAATTACTGATACTGGTTTGCTGTCTTCTCAAGAAGCTTTTGATCAATTAGCTATTAATGTTAACAAAGAAATAATGTTGGAAATCCCTTCATTGAATGATTTATCTGACAGATTCCTATCTCATGTTCCAACAATATATTCAAGAGTAATCATCGATGAATTTGATGTTTCCGACATGTCTTACATGTTTTTAATTTCATCCCTTTTAAAACAGGGAGTTCATATTAGAACTGTTCCTAAAGTTCACACTGTCAATTTGATAACTGATGATTCTCATGCAATGATTATTTCAGAAAGTCAAAATGACTTTGAATATGGTGCAATTTATGAAGACAGAAAATCTATATCCGATATTAGAGCTGATTTCGAAAAAACTTGGGATATTGCATCTAATTTAGATGAAAGTGTAATTATTAATGCTATAGGAGGAGCAGCATAATGGAAATCAGATGGTTAGGACATTCAGCTTTTGAAATCATTAGTGATGATGATGTTAAAATTCTAATTGACCCTTTTATCAGTAACAACCCTGCATGTCAAGTCCCTGTTGAAGAATTAAATCCTGATATAATTCTATTAACTCATGGTCATTCAGATCATTTTGGTGATGCTTTGGAAATTTCCAACAGTACTAATGCACCAATTGCATGCATTCATGAAATCTCACTCTTTTTAGCTAAACAGGGTATTAGAAACATCAGTGTTAATATTGGAGGATCATTCGTATTCAGAAACATTAAGTTTACAATGCTTGATGCAAAACATTCTTCTGATATAGATATTGTTGAAGAAACTGTTCCCGGAGGAAGTGCTGCCAGTTTTCTGATAACCTTTGAAGACGGTACAAAAATATTCCATGCAGGAGATACAGGCCTTTTCGGTGATATGAAAGATATCATAGGTAATATCTATAAACCTGACGTTGTATTGATTCCAATCGGCGATAAGTTTACAATGGGTCCATTTGAAGCGGCACTGGCTACAATGTGGTTAAATCCAAAAGTGGTTGTACCAATGCATTACAATACGTTTCCACCTATTGAACAGGACCCTGCAATATTTGCGAATTTTGTAAGTCAGTTTAACCCTAACATTGACGTTGTGGTTATGAATCCTGACGAATACTTTAAATATAATCCTGAAGATTATCAGGATTAACTTTTTTCATATTTTTTGCGTTCGTGATATTCTTCATCAATGTCACATTTTCCTGATGGTAACACCCTTATGATGTCATCAAGTGTGAGAATATCATCTTCATTTATTTTATGAATTATTTTTTTAGCTATTGCTTCTTTTTTTGTAAATCCTGGTTTTATTACAACATAATTTTCACAGTGTGCTTCAAGTGCATCTATCGGACCTGCCATAATACGTTTTCCTTCATAATCTACAATTCCGATAGCAAGCTTAACTCTTGCACCTCTGATATAATTTCTATGTCCTCTGATAACAAATGATCCTTTTGCTAAAAACTCCCCTGCTTCAGGTGTTTTTGATACCTGGTCCGGGCGGACCCAAAATACGTCCTGAGATGAGAAACCTTTTGACCAAGCAGATGAAAATGAAGCTGCAAACTCTCCGGATTCTTTAAGGATATTATCATTTAATTCATTGCCATTTAATTTTATTGCAAGTGATGATGCACCATGTATATCTGCATGTAAATAAATGTCATTTGGTTCCAGATATTTCTTCACAACACTTTCATTGCTGTTGGCGTCACGTCCTCCAACGACCAGAATGCCTTCGGAGCTGACAAACCATCTCATTTTCTCATACCACTTGAGATTTTTCTTTACTCTCTTTTTAGGTGTTGAGATATTCTCCATTGCGATTTCTTTTTTGGATTTTATATCTTCAAGTTGTTTTTTGGTATTTTCAATAGCTATTAAAGCTCCTTTTGTTTTACGTTTTGCTTTTTTAGCTTTTTCATAATAGATTTCAGCATTTTCTGCTATTGTCAATTTGGGATCAATGATTATTGAAGTATCGTCTATTTTTAATGTTAAAACGCCCAGCTTGTCAATTGATTCATAAATCTGTGCTTCTTTCATGCCGTCTTTTTTAGCATTTTTCAACGTTTTTCCAATTTCTTTAAAAGAGTAGTCCTTACTCCTTGCTGAGTTGACAACATTAATGATGTTTTCAATGGTTGGGTAATTAGAATAGATTACCTCTCCTTTATGTTGACTTTCTTCGATGGTGGTGTTAAAATTATCAAGTGTTTCTTGTTGTAAACGTAACCTTTTTTCAAACTTGTTTACTTTTTTTGTCCATGCTGATTCTTTTATGTCTTTGATTGTGGTGTTTACCTTTTTTGAGTAGAACTCATCACATGCTTCATTAAATGTTGAATATGTTGTTTTTTCAAAATCTTCATATTTGACTAAATCTAAAGGCACTACATCTTCTTTTTTGTCTTTTTTAACAATTTGTGGTTTAATTGAACCTTCTTTCAAATTATCAAATAAATTTACAAGTCCTGTGTACAGTGCATTTATTTGTGTATCTGTAATGTCGCTGTTTGAGGTGTTTTTATCAATTTCAGTAATTTCATTTGCTCTTTCGATGATTTCTTCAGCATATAAACTGCCTAATCCGTTTCTAGCCAAGGTTCTAACAACATCGCTGTCTTCCTCGAATAATTTTTTGAAATCATCTTCACTGACTGTTATAGGATTTATTCCCCTTTCTTCAGGAAATGCATATTCTCTTTTGGAGCTTATGTCTCTGTCACTCATCAGTTTTCTTTTAAGAGGTTGTATGATATTATTTTCATCATCTAAAAGAATTATATTTCCTTTATCGAAAAGTTCCACGATGATTGTATAATATTTATCTTTTTTAACTCTAATCTCCACTACACGGTCAAAATTATGCTGCTTTATGCTTTCCACATGTGCTCCTTTCACTCGTTTTCTTAAAAGCATAGGAAAACTTGGTGGTGTAGTCGGATTTTCAAGCGGGTACTGGCTGGTATGTATTCTGGAACCGCATTGCATAACTAAATCCACTCTTCCTGTTCCGGGAACATGGAATCTCATAACAACAATATCTTTTGTTGGCTGGAATGATTTATCGACTCTAGCGCCGCTTAATAATTTATTTAATTCATCACTTATAGTAAAAATGTCTACGTTAGACATGGATTTCATAATAAACACCTTTTAATTTAATCAATACTTTAATATATAATAATCACTAAAATTATATTAATATATTTAATTATGGAGGATATCAATGGACACAACTATTAAAGTTACAAGTATTCATATTGTTTTTGCTTTGATTTCAGCTGTTATTTCCACAGTTCTTTCCAAAGGATGGATTGGATTTAAAAATGATATTGCAGCTGCTTTTGTTGCATTAATTATATTGTATTTTGTTGGACAATTATGTCAAAAAATGGCCGGGGATGAGATTTCCGGATTTACCCAATGGTTATGGGATGGAATTTCACCGTTTTTCTTTACATGGGTAATTTCATATACCTTATTAATGATGTACTTATAATCCCCCGAAGAAGATCCATATAAAAACAATAAATAATGAAGTAATCAGTAAAACTGGAGCTATTATTTTACTTACCGCAACAACTGAACTGATTGTTGATATTAGTTCAGTTGAATTTTTCGGGCCGAAAGTATTAAGATTTTCTATTTTTTCAGTTCCAGTTCCAACTTCAACTTTTTCCAAATCATCTATCGCATTTTGAATACTAATTTTAACAAATTCTATTATTTCTGCTCTTTTTGCAATTCCAATTGGATTGTATCCTCTTGAAAGAGTGTTGACTGTATGTGTATCAGTTGTCATCACTTCAATTTCATCTATTTCCATATCACTTACAGCATCAATGATTTCCTGTCTGAATCCGATTTCCATATTGTTGGCATCAAACAGGACATATGCAGTTCTTTGACCTTCGACTTCAATAACCATAGTTTTAATACCGCTTTCACCGACTCCTTCCTGTTTGTCCAGTGTGCTCATATTGTCCTGTGAGCAACCTACTTTAACATCGTATTTTTCCTGTTCAGAGTCAATTTTATCAATAACTTCAATCAGATGGAACACTTCGGAGTTTCCGGGAAGAACTTCTCCGCTTTCAGGAGTAAATGAGTTATGGCAATCAACAATCACAGAATTTTCAACACTGCATTTGCTTCTGCTTTTAGCCATCATTGTCAGTCCAACACCAAATTCAATATCGTCAACAGCTTCAGGAGCGAATGTGGATAGGATTATCATTCCGTCATTGAAAAACTGCACTCCAATATTTGCTTTTTTATGTTTGTATCTGGTGAACTTGCTGGCATGCTCACTATATTCAACTTTTTCAAGGCCTCTTTTAACAGAAGCTTCAATTTTATCGATTTCTGAAACAGCAATAGGGTTGAAATCATGAGTTGAAGGTCCATGAGCCACCATAGTGAAGTGATCAAATTTATTTGCAAGAATTGTAGGCATGTTGGATCCTCCCAAATCTCCAAGAGGTCCCGGATGGACTGACGGTGAAATAAATAATGCTTTAATGCCGTTATCTGTTTTAAAACTAACAAAAGTAACTAATGTGTCAATTGCTTCGCCCATGTTTTCAAACAGTCCTTCAAGAGAGTTTGATCCTTCATTCAGGTGTGCAATAAATAAACTTAATAAATCCAGAACGCCTATTCCCAGATTTTTCTGGAACGGGGATGCTATAATCATGATAAATGCATAAATGGCTAATACAAAGATTATGCCTGCAATAAGAGCTTTTATAATGATTTGTATAATTGCTGGGCCTAAAAAGCTTGTATCAATAGTGAAAAATGATATTAAAATTAGCATGGCCAATATAAGTGTAGGCTGAATTAACCCTACTCCTGCAGCAACTGTAAATCTGACATTTGATGTTGCCCAAAATACAAGGGTATTAAATCCATAAATCAATACGCATCCGAATAATAATGAGTTTAAAAACATGTCAATGCCAGTTATTCTGGAAACGACTCCTCCACTAACCAATACAATTCCTAAGATAAACATTGAAAGTCCTGATAAGAACATGGAATGCCTAATTCTTAGGTTGATTCCGTGAAATCCTATTATAACCTGCTGATTTAGAGCACCGCTCATAATTGAGGTTACTCCAATACAGACCAGTCCAAAAAGACCTCCAAATAATATATCTTCTATAATATTAATATTTGTGACTGAATCAATTATAAAATATAAGCTTCCTATTAAAAAACTCAGAATTAACATTCCCAAAATACTGTATTCAGTTTTAGGCAATGTTTTGATATATTTTGAAAGTCCCGCAACACTACTCATACTCGACATGTTATTTTTCCTTGCTTTTTTATATATACATATAAAATTTAGTCATAACAAATATATTAAAGTTATCAATAAGTTTTGATTTGGATGTGTTATTTTAATTTCAATCTATTTTTTAAATTATATTTGCCATTAAATTTATTAAAATTAAAAATTTTATATATAATCTAGTTATATTTTTTTGCAAAAAGAAATTATCAAGTAAGGTGAATAGATGGAAAGAAAATTGAATGTTCCGATTAAAGATGAAGATTTATCACAGTTAAAAGCTGGAGATGTAGTGTATCTGACTGGAAATATTTTAACTGCACGTGACCAGGCACATAAAAGACTGCTTGAACAGGGTGCTCCATTGGATATTGAAGGTGCAGTCTTATTCCATGCCGGACCTATTATTTCTGAAAAAGAAGACGGATATGAAATGGTAGCCATCGGACCTACAACTTCAATGAGAATGAATCCGTATCAGAGTGATGTTCTGGATATGGGTCCAAAAATTGTCATTGGTAAAGGTGGAATGGATGATACTGTGCGTGAAGCATTAAAAAGAAATGAAGCCCTTTATGTTGTAGCTACTGGTGGATGCGCTGCTTTATATGTTGATGCAGTTGAAGAAATTGAAAGTGTGGATTGGCTTGACTTGGGAATGCCTGAAGCTATGTGGAATTTAAAAGTTAAAGATTTTGGTCCGCTTATAGTTGCAATGGACAGTCATGGAAACAGTTTATATGACTGATTTTTGACTTTATAAGTAATACTTATATATAATTTCATTTAAAGTATATTTTAATTTATAAAAATTTTAAAAAATTTTTATCGGAAGTGTAATTATGGCAGATATTAATGAATCAGCAGAAAAAAAATTGAAATCTAGAATGACTAAAATTAGAAAATGTAACAGAGAACCTGAAGAAAAGGAAAAGTTCTCAGAAAAATTCGGTGTTTCAGTAGAAATGGAATTCCAAAACAAAAATCCTGACAAACTTTCTGATGGTATTACTCTCATAACCAGTCCTGAAGGTAAAGTGTTATTTGCTGAATATTTCTACGGCATACCTGAAGAAGAAGAGTACACCACAGTTCCAGTTACAGAAAAACAATTAAAATCCATTTTAGAATTTTTTGAAGATTACAAATTACAGTTAGATGATTCTGATTAAATGATTATTAATAATTCTTTGGATGAAGTTAAAAAAAGAGAGCACGCTCTTTCAATTATTAAGGACATTGTCAATCTTGAAGGAAGAGACTCTTTATTTGACTTAACAGGATTGTCCGGAGGGTTTATTGCATCACCCTCTGAAATAAGTCTTTTAGAAACTTATGTGGGACCAGCTATTTTTGAAGAAGAACTCCAGAAAGTAGGAAAACAGCATTTGGGAGGGGAAAAGATACTCCCATTGAACAGGACTTCTTCAGGTATTTTGGCTACAATTCTCGCATTGGTTGATAAGGATTCATATGTAGTACATTATTTAGCGAAATTGCCTGCCCATCCATCAATTCCAAGAAGCTGTAATCTAGTTGGTGCAAAGTATTTTGAAACTGATGTGCTTGATGAGTTTTCAATTCCTGAAAATACTTCATTGGTTGTCATTACAGGTTCTACTATGGACCACCAGGTAATTGATGAAGATGAATTCAAAAAAGTCATTCAGATGGCTCATGAAAAAGACATACCTGTCATGGTTGATGATGCATCAGGTGCAAGACTTAGAACTGTTGTATTCAATCAGCCTAAAGCATGTGACTTGGGTGCAGATCTTGCAATAACAAGCACTGATAAATTAATGCCGGGCCCTAGAGGAGGACTTATGGCAGGCCGTGAAGAGCTTATCGATAAGATTAAAATCAAGGTAAATCAGTTTGGTCTTGAAGCTCAGCCACCTCTGGTTCTTGCAATGGTGAACGGTATAAAAAATTTCAATGAAGATAATCTGATTAACAGTTTTTCGAGAAAAGACGAACTGATAAATTTACTGAATAAAAAATTTGATAATTTTGAAACTACACCTACAGGGGTTATGATTTCTCCTGAAGGTTTGGCTAATGAGATATCATCACAGCACAACCTGTCCGATGATGATTTGGCTTTTGTATTATCATTTATCCTGCTTAAGGAACATGGCATTATAACAATTCCTGCAGTATCAATGCCGGGTGCATCCCCAACAATACGTTTTGATTTGTCTACAAATGATGCATTCAATCTGGATTTAAATGATTTATATAAAAAAATAGAATCTTCAATTAATAAACTACAAAAAGTAGCTATTAATGAAGATGAATGTAGGGAGATTGTATTTTAGTTTTTGATAATACATTCTCCGGAAATTACTTTTTCTAAGGTTCCATCAATTTTTTCAACTACAAGAGCTCCTTCTTTGCTGATACCTAAAACATATGCATCGTAGTATGTGTTGAAAGGCTCTCTTACTTCTACAATTTTTCCAATGGAGTATGAACGTTTTCTCCATTCTTTTAATATGGCCTCATATTCTTTTGAATTGAAAAGTTCATTGATTTTTTCAAATTCTTCAAAGAATATTTTTATTAAAAGATTTTCGTTTCCTTCCTTGTGAAGTTCTTCTTTAAGTGTTGTAGTTCCGGACTGTAATTCTTCAGGGAAATCAGTCACGTTTAAATTAGCATCGATACCAACACCAATGATTACACTTTCAATTCTGTTGAATTTAGTAACGGCTTCAGTTAGAATTCCACAAACTTTTTTGCCATTAATCATTATGTCATTTGGCCATTTGATTTCTGGATTTTCAACACCAACTCTTTCTAAGGTTTTTGCAACCGCTACTCCAGTAGCTAATGTAATCAAAGGTAATTTTGAATAATCGACAATAGGGTTTACTATAATGGATAACCATACTCCGCCTAATGGAGATTCCCATGATTTTCCTGATCTGCCTTTTGCTCCGGTTTGTTTTTCAGAGATAACTACTGTTCCGTTTTCAGCATTGTTTTTTGATAAGAATTTTGCAACGGTGTTTGTTGAACTTACTTCTTTGTAGATGTATAAATTTTTACCAACATATTCGGTATCTAAATCTGTTTGGATTTCTTCACTGTTTAGATACTCTGTTTTTTCTTTACCGATTTCTTTAACGATATGTGCAAAGTCTGTGATTTCTAAATTTTTCAATTCATCAGCTGTTTTATCTGAAAGCTTATTTTCTTTTTTTAACAAGTTAACAATTTCAGTACGCATAAGTTAATCTCCAAAATATTATTTTTGCATATGTTGGCTTTTTACAGCATTTTGATATGATCCAACTGCTGCTGAAATTGCAGCAATTTTTTTACTAGGCATGAATGTGGATTTTAATTTGTTTACATATTCCGCATCCTCTTCAATGATGTTAACCATTTCAGCATCGATACCTTTTTTGTGCTGATCGATGAAATGGGTATTTAAGTCTCCGGAAATGAAATTAGGATTTCTTAAAATTGCTTTATGGAAAGGAATTGTAGTTTTTACACCTAAAATAATATACTCACTTAATGCTCTTTTCATTCTATTAATAGCATCGTTTCTGTTTCTGCCGTAGGTAATCAATTTGGAAATCATTGAGTCATAGAATGTTGGGATTGTATAATTCATATAAACTCCACTGTCTAAACGTACACCAGGTCCACCAGGTGATCTGTAACCTGTAATTTTTCCAGGATTTGGAGCAAAGTCGTTAAGCGGATCTTCTGCATTGATACGGCACTCGATAGCATGACCGTTTACCTGTATGTCATTTTGTGATAAGCTTAACTCTTCACCTGCAGCAATTCTAATCTGCTCTTTAATCAGGTCAGTGTTGGTGACAAGCTCGGTAATTGGGTGTTCTACTTGAATACGTGTATTCATTTCAAGGAAATAGTAGTTGCCGTTGTCATATAAGAATTCAACAGTACCTGCACTTGTATAACCAATATATTCTGCAGCTTTAACGGCACTTCCTCCCATCTGTTCTCTTAACTCTTCAGTCATAATTGGGGAAGGTGCTTCTTCCAAAAGCTTCTGGTGTCTTCTCTGGATTGAACATTCCCTGTCTGCAACATGAATAACATTACCATGTTCATCAGCTAAAAGCTGGAATTCAATGTGACGGGGCTGTTCTAAGTACTTTTCGATAAATACGGTTGAATCTCCGAAGTTTGTTGATGCAACAGATTGGGTAGATTCGATAGCGCGTACAAGTTCATCTTCTTCATAAACCGCACGCATACCTATTCCTCCACCACCTGCGGATGCTTTAACAATAACAGGATATCCGATTTGTCTTGCAATGTCTTTTGCTTCTTCGATATCTGTTACACCTTCAGGTGTACCTTCAATAACAGGAACTCCCGCTTTTTTCATGAGAGCTTTTGAAGTAATTTTGTCTCCCATTTGATGGATTACGTCTCCGGAAGGTCCGATAAGTTTAATTCCATTTTTTTCACATTCTTCTCCGAATTTTTGGTTTTCAGCTAAAAATCCATAACCTGGGTGAATAGCATCTGCACCGGAATCAAGTGCGATACCTATAATTTTCTCTATATTCAAATAAGATTTTGCCGGTGACGGATTTCCTAAAGGAAAACTTTCATCAGCATATTTTGTGTATAGAGAAGTATTATCAGCATCAGAATAAATAGCTACAGTGTCAATGTCAAGTTCACGACATGCACGCATAACTCTTATTGCGATTTCTCCTCTATTTGCAATTAATACTTTTTCAAACATATGAAACCTCTAAGTAATTTTTTTGAAATATATTATAATTATATATTAGATAATTATTAAATATGTTGATTATATGAAAAAAATTACACGTAAAAAGCATCTGGAAATGAAACTTCAATCTGTTCCGCCACATCCAAATCCTAAAGTAGGTCTTGAACAGTACTCAACACCTTCAGTTATAGCTTCCGATTTGATTTGGAATGCAAGTTCTCTAGGGGATATTGAAGGTAAAAATGTTGTTGATCTGGGCTGCGGCAGTGGCATATTGACTTTAGGCTGTGCTCTGATGGGTGCAAATAGGGCATTTGGTGTAGATATTGATAATGATTCTATAACTCTTGCACGTGAGAGCTTAGAAAAGCTTAAAGTTGAAAATGCGGAATTTATTTTAAGCGATATTAACGATTATGATAAGGATGATGCTGTTGATACTGTAATTCAGAATCCTCCGTTTGGATCTCAAAGAAAAGCCGAACACGGTCAGGATTTAAAATTTGTTGAGAAGGCATGTCAGTTAAAGCCCGATGTTCTGTATTCGTTTCACATGGCATCTACTGAAGAATTTTTAATAAGCTACTATGAAAAAAACAATCTTGAAATTACACATATATTCAGATATAATTTTCCAATCCCAAAGATTTATGAGTTTCACACTAAAGAAAAACAAAATGTTGATGTTATTGTAATTAGGGCATTTTCAGATTTTTAAATTTTGCAGAAATCTGATTTATATATTTTTTTTATATATTAAAACAATACCTTTATATAGGGGTTATTACATATCTTATATTAATATATTCTCTGAGTATAAAAAAGTTGGTAGCATAAAAAGAAGCTACGGATATTATAAGTGATATAATATTTTGTAAATGTGTAAGTCTATTTAGTGATAGCTATATAAATGTAGGGTAATCTTTATATACTTTAGTCTATATAAATTAAAGTAATGTATAAAGATGAGCTATCTATATTTATTCCAAATTCATTTCTTTCTGAGTCTAAAGATCTCAAAATTCGTACTTATAAAGTGGGAATTTTAGGAAGAGCTTTGGCTATTTTTCAAGCAGATAATGTGGTTATTTATAATGATGACCATGTAAAAAATGAAGATGGAGCACATGATGGAGATTTTATTGCTGAAATTCTAAGTTATATGAATACTCCTCAATATTTGAGGAAAAAAGCGTTTCCTATAATGCCTGAATTGAAGCATGTTGGAATTCTTCCACCGTTAAGGACTCCTCATCATCCTGTAAATAATCAACCAGACGTGGGCGATTATAGACAAGGTTTCACTGTTAAAAGAAATAAGAAAGGAACTTATGTTGATATAGGTATGGATAAACTTGCATTCTGTAAAGAGCAACTTACTGTTAAAAAAATTTTTGACTTTAAGATAACTAAGATTGCTAAGAAAGAAGTAATAGTCACACCTGATAAACCAGATGACGTTTACTGGGGATATAATGTTATGTCCTCTAATAAGAGTCTTAAAAATAGCTTAAAATTAATTAAACCTGATCTTGTGGTTGAAACTACAAGATATGGAGATTATATTGATTCTATTTTTGATGAATTAAAACATAAAGTAGATGAATGTAAAAGTATTGCTATTTTATTTGGTGGCCCTTATTCTTCAATCGAGGATGATGTTTCCAATCCGAACTGGGATTTATTTAAAGTAAATACCATTCCCGATCAAGGAACTGAAACCGTCAGAACTGAAGAGGCAGTTGTCGCTACACTTTCTTTATTTAACTTTATGAGATTTTAATTCTCTTTGATTTATTAGTCGTATCACGCTAATAGATAACTTGCTCAACTTTTTATACATTAATGTTTTTAGGGCTCTCCTAAAAATTTACTTAGCGCAGAATGATTTATACATTGTATATATTCTTTATTGTGCTTCAATTGAAGTAAACTCAATAGAATATATTGAAATTTAATATTTATCTAGTTGTAATCCTTTTTACAGCTATTTATTATTTCGATGAGGTTATACTTAGTATGATTCTTATCAACTTGTCTAATAACTATTAATTTAGTTATTGAACTTTAAAAAATTAAAATAATTAAAAAATAAGGAAAAATATTAATAAGGAGGTTAAATTAAATGGTTAGACACCACCAGCCAAGAAAAGGGTCAGTTGCTTTTAGTCCAAGAAAAAGAGCAGCAAAAGAAACCCCTAGAGTAAAATCTTGGCCGCAAATGGACGAACCAAAATTACTAGGCCTCGCAGGTTATAAAGTCGGTATGACTCACGCTTTAGTCACTGATACTGATAAAAACTCTCCAACCAATGGTATGGAAGTTTTCACTCCAGTAACCGTATTGGAAGTACCTCCGGTCGTAGTAATGGGAATTAGAGCTTATGAAAAAACTTCTCGTGGTTTGAAAGTAATCACCGAAGTACTTGCAGACAATTTAGATCAAGAACTTTCAAGGAAAATTTCTCTTCCTAAAGAATACAATAAATCTGAAGCTATTGCAAAAATACAAGGTGAATTAGAAAACACAGAAGATATTAGGGTATTAATACACACAAATCCAAAAGTAACTAGCGTACCTAAGAAAAAACCAGATATATTTGAATGTGGTATTGGAGGAGCAAATCCTGAAGAAAAATTAAACACTGCATTAGAATTATTAGGTAATGAAGTAAAAGCTAGCGAAATCTTCAATGAAGGTGAATTTGTTGATGCTATTGCAACTACAAAAGGAAAAGGATTCCAAGGTGTAGTAAAAAGATGGGGAATTAGAATTCAATATGGTAAAGCTGTTAGAGCAGGTAAAGGAAGACACGTTGGTTCTATTGGTCCTTGGACACCTAGAAGAACTATGTGGACTGTTGCACAAGCAGGTCAAATGGGATACCATAAAAGAACTGAATTCAATAAAAGAATTTTAAAAATCGCATCAGCTGATGAAGTTGACCAAATCAACCCAGATGGTGGATTTGTTAAATACGGACTTGTCAAAAACGATTATGTTTTAGTAAAAGGTTCCTTACCAGGTCCTTCTAAAAGATTAGTAATCTTAAGACAACCTATTAGACCTAATAATAAAGCTGAGGATATACCTCAAATTAATTACATCAGTACAAAATCTAAACAAGGGGTATAATCATGAAAGTTAACGTTTATTCTATTGAAGGGGAAGTAAAAGAACAAATCGAACTTCCAGCTATTTTTGATGAAGTATACAGACCAGATTTAATCAAAAGAGCTGTACTTTCTGCACAATCTGCTAGAGTACAACCATGGGGTAATGACCCAATGGCAGGTAAAAGAACTTCCGCTAAAGGATGGGGTTCAGGTAGAGGTACCGCAAGAGTACCAAGGATTAAAAATGGTTCTAAAGCAGCTTTCGTACCAATGGCTATTGGTGGTAGACAAGCACATCCTACTAGAGCTGAAAAAAATCATCACGAAAAAATCAACATTAAAGAAAGAAGATTTGCAATCAGATCTGCTGTTGCAGCAACTACCAATAAAGAAATTGTTGAAGACAGAGGTCACATTGTAGATGATTTAGAACAAGTTCCTATTATTGTTGAAGACGAAATCGAAGCAGTAAAAACTGCAAAACAAACTCGTGAAATTTTCGAAAAATTAGGAGTTTACGATGACGTCATTCGTGCAAAAGAAGGTAAAAGAATCAGAGCAGGTAGAGGAAAAACAAGAGGAAGAAAATACAAAAAAGTAAAAGGACCTCTTGTAGTTGTCGGTGAAGATAACGGTATCTCATTAGGTGCAAGAAACCACGCTGGTGTAGATGTAGTGGTTGTTGAAAACTTAAATGCAGAATTATTAGCACCAGGTACCCACCCAGGAAGACTCACTGTTTATACCAAATCAGCTGTTGAAAAGTTAGGAGGTTTATTCCAATAATTTTGGAAAATAGGTGATTATTATGGATTCATACTCAATTATTATTAAACCTCATGTTACTGAAAAAACCATGAACTTAATCGATATGAACAATGAAATTACTTTTGTTGTAAACCGTAAAGCTAACAAAAGCCAAATCAAAAAAGCTTTTGAAGAGTTATACGAAGAAAAAGTTGCAAAAGTCAATACTCATATCACTACTAAAGGTGTAAAAGTAGCATACATTAAACTCGTTGAAGAAGAAATGGCAGAAGAACTTGCTGTCAGAATAGGAGTATTCTAAGGAGGAATTTGAATGGGAAAACGATTAATACATCAAAGAAGAGGTAGAGGAACTCCTGCTCACCGTGTTGCTTCTCACCGTTTCAAAGATAAAATCAGATACAGATCTTACGATGCATTAGAAAAAGAAGGTAGTATCAAAGGTAAAGTCATTGATATTGTACATGACCCAGCAAGAACCGCTCCTATTGCAGAAGTAAAATTCGAAAATGGTGAAAAGAAATTTATATTAGCACCTGAAAGCATTCAAATCGATGATGAAATTGAATGTGGTATTTCTGCTCCAATTAAATTTGGTAATACTTTACCGCTTGCTGAAATTCCTGAAGGTACTCCAATCTATGATATCGAAAACACTCCTGGAGATGGAGGTCGTTTTGTAAGATCTTCCGGAACTTATGCTAATGTTGTTACTCATGATGCTAACCAAACTGTTGTTGAATTACCATCTGGGGAATTAAAATACTTAAATCCTAACTGCCGTGCTAGTATTGGTGTAGTAGCTGGTGGAGGAAGAAAAGATAAACCATTCCTTAAAGCAGGTAAAAAATGGCATGCTTACAAAGCTAAAGGTAAGAAATTCATGACTGTAAGAGGAGTAGCTATGAACGCTGTAGATCACCCTCACGGGGGAGGTAACAGACAACATCCTGGTCGTCCAACTACTGTTTCAAGACATGCACCACCAGGAAGAAAAGTTGGTTCAATTGCAGCTAAGAGAACAGGTTTAAAAAGATAGATAGAGGGTGTTTCATTGGCAAGAAAAATATTTAAATATAAAGGTTATACTCTTGAAGAACTACAAGACATGTCTTTAGAGGAAGTAATGGAATTATTACCTGCAAGACAAAGAAGGTCTTTAAAAAGAGGATTCTTACCAAGACAACAAATTGTTTTGGATAAAATGAGAAAATTAAATAAAGAAGGAACTAAAGATGGCCGTCCTGTTGTAATCAGGACCCATTGTAGAGACATGATTGTAATACCTGAAATGGTTGGAACCACTTTCGGTATTTATGATGGTCAAAATTTTGTAGAAGTTACTATTGAACCAGAAATGATTGGTCATTACTTCGGTGAATATGCACCAACCAGAAAAAGAGTTCAACACGGAGACCCAGGTATGGGTGCTACTAGATCATCCATGTTTGTACCACTTAAATAAGGAGATTAGAACATGGCTAACAAATATGCTTATAATAATGATGTTGATGAAGCAAAAACAGCACGTGCTATGGCAAAATCCCTTAAGATTTCTCCAAAACACAGTGTTGAGATTTGCAGAGCAATAAGAGGAATGGAAGTAGTTAAAGCTAAAGCTTACTTAGAAGATGTTATTGGAATGAAAAAATCAGTTCCTTTTAAAAGACACAACAAAAAAGTTGGTCACAGAAAAGGTCAAGAAGGCTGGCCTAGTGGAAGATACCCTGTAAAAGCAGCTGAACAAATCTTAAAAGTTTTAGAAAACGCTGAAGCTAATGCAGAGTACAAAGGTTTAGACACTGAAAAATTATTCATTGAACATATTTCAAGTCACAAAGGTGTTGTAATCCCTGGATACATACCAAGAGCATTTGGTAGAATGACTCCATTTAACACACCTACTACTCATATTCAAATTGTATTACAGGAGGCTAACTAATGATAGAAAAAGATTTCGTCCAAGAAGGCCTTAGAAGAACCAGAATTGATGAATATTTAGAAAAAGAGTTAGAAAGAGCTGGATACGGTGGTATGGAAGTTCAAATCACACCTTTAGGTACCATGGTTGTTGTTTATGCAGAAAGACCGGGTATGGTTATTGGTAGAGGTGGAAAAAACGTTAGAACTATTACCAACACTCTTAAAACTCAATTCGGATTAGACAATCCTCAAATTGAAGTTAAAGAAGTTGAAGTTCCAGAACTCAACCCAAAAATCATGGCTTACAAAATTTCTAACATGTTACAAAGAGGTATGCACTTCAGAAGAGTTGCTTATTCCACTATTCGTAGAATTATGGGAGCAGGAGCTCAAGGTGTAGAAGTAACCATTTCTGGTAAAATCAGAGGTTCCAGATCTGCTGTAGCTAAATTTGTTGAAGGATACATTAAAAAATGTGGAGAACCTTCAATCAGATTTGTAGAAGAAGGCTTCGCTACTGCTGAATTAAAACCTGGTGTTTTAGGTATTTATGTAAGAATTATGCCTCCAGAAACTGTATTACCTGATTCTGTAGAAATCCTTCCTCCAAAAGTCATCATTGAAGAAGATGGTGAAGTAATTGAAGAAGAAATCGATGTTGAAACCGAAGAAATCATCGAAGAAGAAATCATTGAGGAAGTTGAAGATTTAGAAGAATTAGAAGAAGTTGTTGAAGAAGAATCTACTGAAGAAGTAGAAGAAGATGATAGTTAGATACATAAATTTAATTATCTGAAAAGAGTTGGAACAATGGCGATTTTAAGAAGTAAAGAAATTTGGGACATGGAAGTTGATGAGATTCAAGAAAAACTCGTTGAACTCAGAACTGAATTATCCAAAAATGTTTCTAAAAATGCAGCTGCCGGGGTAGTAGAAAACCCTGGAAAAATTAGAGAATTGAAAAGAACAATTGCTCGTGTTCTTACAATATTGAATGAAAAACAGAAGGAGAATTAAATGTCAAAAATCTGTGATGTATGTGGGCTTCCTGAAGAACTT
>NZ_OMWA01000029.1 GCF_900314615.1 uncultured Methanobrevibacter sp.
GCCCAGCAATCTTAATAATATTTCCTTCAATAATCATTTAACCATCTCTACCCCGATAACTCTTTTAATAAGGTCATTTATTTGATCAGATGATCCTTCAGAGGAGCCATCTTTATCAGGTATTTCAATTATCATTGGTAAAACGTTTGAACCAACTTGCCTATTAATGTGTTCTCTAATTTCATTAGCCATTACTTGAGTAAGGATAATAATTGAAATTTCATCATTATTTAAAAATTTATCAAAAGCTGCAATAGCTTCTTCAGAAGTGTTGACCACTTCAGCTTTTTTGACACCACCAAGTCTAAATCCGGATACGGTATCAATATCACCAATAACTGCTACTGAACTCATATTAACATCTCCATGATTTTAGAATTAGGGAAGTCTGCTTCTCTTTTTGCTCTTGCAATAATTTTTAAATTTTTAATTTCACTTTCTTTTTGACTTAAATAACCAATAATTGGACCAATACCTAATGGTTTTTTAACAGATAAAGATTTAGCATAATCTGCGGCATAAGTATCTAATGCTTTTTCAAATACTGCAACGGAACCGGTTTCATTGTATACTGGAATTGCATCTGATAATGCATTAGCATATTTTGTTCCTTCTAAACCAGATACTACATTAGTAACATCAGGTGATTCCATTAAATCTTTAAGTTTCCATTCACGTAATTGGTATCCATCTTCTAATATATAAGGAGCAATTTCGTCATATTCAAGACCGTCTTGTTTTGCTCTTATAATCAGTTTAAGATTAGCTACATCAACTTGAGTTCCAACATATGAATATAAAATTTGTTTGTTTTCATCAGCAGGAACTTCAGAAGAACGTAATAATTTGCCTAAATAATATTTATCTAAAGCAGATTCTAATGGAAGAATCATCTTAGTTTCTTCATATTGTGGAAGAGCATCTTCTAAAGCAGTCGCGTATTCAGTGCCGTCTAAACTTGTAACAACGTCAGTGACTTTTTCTGCATCTGCTAATGATTCCAGCTCTGCGTATAAAGAACCGCATGGAATTAATAATTCTTTGGTTTCATCTGCAGAAAGACCAACTTCCTTAGCAGTTAAAAGGCTTTTAATGTTGTCAATATCAGTTTTTTTAGACATTACAACAAAAGGATCTTTTACTTCCTTAGGAGCTAATCTTGCAATAAAGTCATAAGTATTAGCACGTTCAACATCTAATGCTTTATCAAGAGGATATTCGTCAAGAACATCTGCGTACTCAGGAACACCTTTAAGATAGTTTTCAACTTCTTCTACATTGTTGGTTTCAACAAGTTCGGAAATTTGTTTTTCATCAAATAGTCTTCCTTTTCTAGCTCTTACTCTTGCACTTGGGTTAAGATAAGGATAAATGTCCAAAATTGGTCTAGATGCAATGATTACAACAACTGCACCAACAATAAGTATTGCTATAACACAAAATACAAGAAATACTTCTTGTGTAAGTCCCATAGAACTTATTAAGGTAGCAATTTCATTTGCCATGATTTATCCTCCTAATTATTTAAATAATATTTCAGCAACTTCACTACGTAAGATACTTTTAAATCTGTCTAATCTAGCTTCAATAGTGTTATTTACTTCAATATCTCCATTACTTGTTTTTAAAATAGCTCCACCAATAGCATCAATAGGTTCACCTAATGTAAAAGTGATATCTTCTATTTGGAAAGTAGAGCTTCCTGAAAGTTGATCTTTCATTTCTTTAGTGTCAGCTTCATTTAATTGAATAATTAAATCTTTGCCAGCGATTTCATCAGCTGCTTCTTTAATCATTAAACTTAATGAATCTTTATAGTCTTCAGTATTTGAAGAAGCTTCATTTTTTAACTGTTCAGTAGCTTTCGCGAAAGCTGCTTCAATAACTTCTTCTTTAGCGCCTAACTCTGCTCTACGAGCATTCATCTTAGCTTCAGAGATAATTTGCTGATATCTCATATCAGATTGTTTTTTACCATTCTCTTGAATTTTGATTTTCTCAGCTTCAGCAGTTTTTTCAGCTTTTGCAGTAATTGCTGAAACTTCAGCATTTGCATCTTGTATGATTACATCAGCTTTCTCTTGGGCTTCAGACATAATGCTTGAAACAATTTTATCTGTGCCTGAGCTCATATAAATTGCCTCCTTAAGCTAAGATTCCACCGAATACCATAAGTAAGATAGCAATCAAGAAACCGTAAATAGCTTGTGTCTCTGGTAATGCAGAGAAAATAATACCACGTGCAAACATATCATTATCTTCTACAATAGCACCAACGGAAGATGCTGCTGCCATACCTTGACCCATACCGGAACCTAAACCAGCAAAACCAATGGATGCACCTACACCTATTGCAACGATACCTGCTTCGAGGGTTAATTTAGTTGCGTCTCCACCTAATAATCCTGAGAATACAAGTAATAAAATTGCGACCAAGAAACCGTAAATAGCCTGAGTTTCTGGTAATGCAGAGAAAATAATACCTCTTGCGAACATGTCATTGTCTTCTGCAACTGCACCTACAGAACCAGCAGCTGCCATACCTTGACCTAAACCGGAACCTAATCCAGCGAAACCGATTGCTACTCCAGCACCAATAGCAGCTAAAGCAGCTCCTAAACCCATTTCTACCATATTTAATTCACCTTTGAAATAATATTGATTTTTTAAATTTAATTTAAGATATAAATGAAAAATTTTTAATTTTTAATTTTAGTAAATGTTCTTTTTGCTTTGAAAGCTTCGAATTTACCTTTACCTTCCATGAAGAATTGAGAGAAGAATTCTACATAGTTAAGACGTAAAGCGTTAATGAATGCACCTAATACTTGGAAGAGGAAGTTTGCAATATGACCACCGAAGAATATGACGATTGCGAGTACAATACCCACATATGGAACCATATTGTTTATCATTTGAGCTAAGATGTTTACAGTCATTGCAATACCACCAGTAGCTAAACATAATGCTAAAAGACGAGCATAGGATAATACATCACCCATGTAACCGAAAATATCCATTACACCATATGCACCGTTAGCCCATACCAACATTCCAATAGTTGCAACTATTAAGATAGCGCCTAAGATTATACCAACCATACCGAGTACTTGGATATATCCTAAAGCGAGTAAAACTATTCCAGCTTCAAATACAAACCAGCAGATTTGAGAACCGATAGCATCTTTCTTATTACCGTATCTTAAGTTGTTAATAGCACCTATTAAAAATCCGATATTGGTGTAAAGTAAACCAATTGCGATAGCTATTATCAAAATAATATCCGGGTGTACAAATGCTTCAACTGAAGAAATTACAGTTGGAAGACGGAAACCAACAATCCTTTGTGGGAAATCTCCCAGGAAACCATTGGTAATCAGACCCAGTATAATAGCCCATAGACCAGACCAGATTAAAATCCAACCAAAGGAATGCATAGATTTTTTAACTTTACCCATTCCTTTTAATAATACTACACCAAGAAGAGCTACAATTAAACCATATACTGCATCGGTTAAACAGAAACCGAAGAATAATGGGAATGTGATTGCAACAAATATAGTTGGATCAATTGCATTGTAACGTACTGGAGAGTACATATCAACCAGGTATTCGAAAGGTCTTGCATACCATCCATTTTGTTGTAGGATAGGAACATTTTCATCATCTGTACCTTCAACCTCTATTGTTTCAAAGGCACAATGTCCATCAGAACTTTTTTCGACCAATTGTTCAACTTTTTCTGTGTCTTTAACAGGCACCCAGCCTTCTAAGACATATGCATCTTTAGTTTGAACAAATGATGAAAGAATTTCGTTCTTTTCTTTTTCATTTTCTAATTGTTCTTTGAGAGCCAATATATCATCGTCCCATTGTTCAGCAACTGCACGTAATTCTGATTTAACAGAAGCACGTTCTGATTCAATGGTTAATAATCTGGAATCAGCATGTGAAATGACCTGTTGAGGAGTTCCTTCAACATTACCAATTTCAATTTTCTCAAAGTCAAACTTACGAAGTGTTGAATAAACTTCGTCACTGTATTCTTTCAATGTTACTACGGTGATAATTTCTCCCTCTTTATCATCCATAGGAACAGTAAATACCTCTAATTCATCTGTCAATTTACTTAATTCATTTTTGATTTCTGAAGTAGATCCAGCATCAATCCTTCCAACAGTAGTAGAAGTGTACTTTGAATCTTTTAAAAGAGCTAAATCCATGTCAAAATTAGATAAGCGATTAGCCAAACTTTTATTAGACTGTAGTTCACTTGTTTCAGCGTCGAGTGCGGCTAGTTTACCTTCAATTACGCTTGTTTTACTTTCCACCTGGGCTAAAGTGTCTTCAGCTTTTGCAATAAAAGCTTCAGTATCTAATTTTTCTACTTCTTTTTGAACTGGTAAATCCGGACTAATAAAAGACATTAATGTGTCTTTTAACCCATGGCCTTCTGATAAAGAATTTCCTAATAGTTCAGATATACCGTTTGTTTTCATAAGAAGAGAAGATAGCTTTCCAGTATATGGAGAAACTTTTGAAGGAGTAACTAACTCCGCTAATTCAGGATCTTGCTGAATGCTATCAGAAATATCACTGACTTGTAAGAGTCCTGATTCGTGGAGAGCATCCACTGTAGGGGCTACATACTTTTCCAGTGTAACTATTCTAATTTTACGCATTCTAGCTGTCTTGAACATATAATCTCACACTACATAATATTTTTGACAATTATTGAAGCAGCTTCATCTACATTTGCCATAGCTTTGTCTTTTAAGGCTGCAACGTCCTCAGCAGACTTTTTAGCAATATCTTCTGCTTCTTTTTTAGCTTTATCTTCTGCATCAAAAACAGTATTTTTTGCTTCCTCTTCTGCTGCACTTTTAGCTTGGGAAATGATTTCCTCAGCTTTAACTTGTGATTCAGCAATTAAGTCTTTTGATTGAGACTCTGAATCAACAATAAGTTGTTCAGCATCAGATTCAGCTTTTTTTATCATTGCGATTGCGTCTGATATCTCTGCCATAATAAATCACCATGGTGTACTTATTTTTATTGTGCAATATATATATCTTTTACTATTTAATATTGATAAGAATTCGTAAAATCCAAAATAAATTAAAAAAAAGTATTCAAAAAATAATATTTATATCAAAAAATTAAATAAAAAAAAGAATAAAGGATAAACAGTTTATCTATAGAACCATTTCAATATACTAGGTGGTAATTTTTGTAAATAAGCCAAAATTGATATTATAATAATAATTAAACCCACTACAGCAAATCCTATATTGTAAGGATAGCTAAGTAACATATAGCCGCTTACACCAATAATTATTCCTTCAAAAAAGAATACTGCCTTAAGCCAGCTAGGGTTATATAATATTATCAGATAAGCAACAGCTATCATAATAAAAATTATCGCTGTAGCCATAACATCATTGGTTATTGGCTGATGCATTAAAAATGGAGCTATAGCCCAAACAATTAACGCTACTGCTAACATTACTCCCAAATATTTAAACATTTTTACATTTGCCATAATAACACTTACATTTCTATTAAACTTCATAATATTTATATTATTATAGTTTAATGAATACATATGGAAAGAGCAGTTTGGATAATTCTCAACAAAAATTTTTCACTTACATTAGACAGTGAAATAAAAGAAGATAAGATTTGTGATAAAAAATTCTCACCGGGCAACGATATCTGGACCAATGAGCTTCCACGTTTGGGATTCAGTGATGAAGATGTTCAAAAAGACTATGACGGATTTTTAAAAGACATCATGACACTGTTCACAGAACCAGGCGTTGATAAAGTATTCATTGATGCAAAACTAGGTGAAGAATCTGAATATATAAACAGCGAAAATCCTTTAGTTATTCGAAAAATAGAAGAATATAGTGTAGATGAAATTATAGAATAGAATTGGCCTTATCCATAACCTCATCCATACTATTGAATTCCAGAGGTTCCCCGTCGTCTGAAACCTTTTCTGTAGTTATCAGTACGCTTGGAGATGCCCATATATATGAATACATGAAATATATCACATTAATAAATATAAGCAATGAAAAAGCAGACAATGCAAGTATTAAACAGACTGCATGAATCAAAAGATTGCCGAATCTTTTCTTTCTCATCAGTACATAATTATTGTTTTTTTCCATTATCTTGAACTTTTTTTGAGATAGCTCCTGTGAAATTTTTTCCATTTCTTTGGAATTATCTGCAGCAAGTATAAATAATTTCATTTTAATCCATGTAAACTACAAATTCGTCCAATTCTTTTCTTGGAGTTTCACGAGGCTCTGCATTGCCGTATCCTAAAGGAGTGAATAAGACTGCCTCTTCATTTTCTTTCAAGTTAAGGAATTTATGAGCTTCATATTTTTTAAATGCCCCAATATAACATGTTCCAAGACCGACATCCTGTGCTGCTAAAATCATATGGTCCATAACAATGGTTGCATCGATATCTGCAATATTTTTCTGATCCCAAGGTCTTGTCCATGCTTCATTTATAATTCCAACAACACATAATACAATAGGAGCTTCCACAAACCATTTTGCCCCATAAATTTTAGATAATTCCTCTTTATATTTTTTGGTATCAATGACATATACCTTAAAAGGCTGTGCATTTACGCCTGTAGGAGCAATTGTTGCCGCTTTTAGAACATAATCGAGTTTCTCTTTTTCAACTTCCTTATCCAAATATCCTCTTACACTGTATCTCTGATTGATTACATCTATAAATTCCATATTATCTACCTGCATCGTATACTATATCATCAAGGTCTAAAAAACGCCTGAATTCTTCTTCATCCATATTTTCCTCATGAATATGTGCAATAATTCCTGGAAGTCTGCCAATCATGAAAACTCCAAGACCCAAATCCGGAGAAAATCCCAAATCAGACAGTATTGCAGCATTTGCACCGTCAACGTTAAGTCTGATTTGCTTTTTTTCATAAACCAAATCTTCCAATGCCAAAGCCAATTTGATATGAGGTCCTATAAAACCCCTTTTTACCACAATATTCATCAGTTCATCAGCTCTCGGATCAACATTATGATATCTATGTCCAAAACCAGGTATTTTTTTACCTTTTAGGATATATTCACTGTAAATTTCAATTGCACAGCTTGCAATTTGCTTATTGTCAATTGCTGAATCCCCTGTAGAATAGATTGAACCTATTTTTGACTGGTAAAGTTCCATTGTTTTTTCAATAGCTCCTGCATGCTTATGTCCAAATGACAACAATGCACCTGCAACAGCAGAATTCATAGGAGAACCTGATGACGCTACAAGCCTGGCTGTCTGTGTGCTTGGAGGAGTTGCTCCATGGTCACAGAAAGAAACCAGAACATGATTAAATATCTTTCCTTCTTCAAGAGAAGGCAATCTTCCCCTTAAAAGTAAAAAAATCATATCACTGTATCGGATTTTATCAATCAGATCTCTTTGGTTGTAGCCTCTTGTTACAATTTTATCTGTTTCTACACGAGAAATAGCTGTTTTTAATGAATGAGGATTAACTCTAAAATTATTTTCTTGCATTTTCATGTACCTTAATTTTTGTTATAATAATTTTATATGAAACTATAATTTTAATGTTGCTACTCTTGGCTCTACAAAACATGACGGTCTGATGGCAACAATTCTAACTCCACTTGCCCTCTGATTGCCGATGTTTACATAAGAACCTAAAACTGTTGTTCTTCCGCCAAATCCCATAGGACCTATGCCGGTTTCATTCAATCGGCCAGCAACATACTTTTCAACTTCGCTTTGACGGTCAAGATTTCCATAAACAATTGACTTTAAAAGAAGAGCATTGGCTTCATAATGAGTTCTTCCAATGCCGATTGATGGAATTGATGGAGTGCATCCAAGTAAACTCAAGGATTCCTCAAGCCAATCAACTGCAGTATCAATTACATTATAAAATGACCTTTTATGATATACTCTGTAGGTTTTGGCCCTGATTTCCGGACCTCCCCCTTCCAAAATCAGATGAACGTTTAATGTATCCGGTGCAATATCTCTCCTGTAGCTGGATTCATCATTGACTGTATCGATGAGAATAGAAGCCGGCTTTAACATTCCAGGTTTTTCATATAATCCTTTGATTTGTTCTATTCTTTCAATTTCACTGCCTTTTACAGCCATAGGCCTTGCCGGAAGATTATTTAACCCTAAAGCAATGCCTTCCTGAATCTGGCCTAACATTCCCCCTGTGATTTGTCTATCTGACCCCAATTCCACTAAAACATGAGGAATTCCCGTATCATCACATAAAGGAAATTTGGTTTTTTGAGCAACTTTATAATTTTCTAGCATCTGTGATAATGCCCATCTGGCATTTTCATTTTCTTCTGTTTCTATTGCCCCGGTTAATGCTTTAAGTTTATCATCGCTGAGAGTAGTGGATGCGGAAATAACTGTTTTAGAAATATCTTCAATAATGCTCATATAATCACTCAGGAATAGATAAATCATCAGATTTTGCAGGTGACGGTACAGCCTGAGGGCAATATTTATCAATGACCCGTTTAACAAGCATGACCTGTTTTATACGTGCAATTGCTTCTTTTTCTGTTGTATCCCAGTTATGATTTGCCGCAACAGAACCTCCTGTCTTTAAGTAGACCGGCGCTGCAACATCAATGAATTTTGGAACTTCATAATGTCTTATAAATCCTCCTGTGGATTTAGGATTTTCAGTGTGCAGATCAATTGCCATATCACAGGCATTTCTGATAGCTGCAATCATTGGAATCTGCAAATCACGAACTGGATTTAAAGAGTCAAGACCATTTTCCTGAAGCAATTTTGCAGAAGCGGGATTTGAATGGCCTGCATGAGCAGACAGTTTAAAATGAACATTTTCCGGAAGTTCTCCTTCACATCTCATTTTATTTAAAACCCAAAGAAGACCTTCATCATAAAGCAAAATTCCACGAACTCCCAATCCGCATGCCCTTTTAACATCTTCAATTGCATAAACCAGATTATCGTAGCCTCTAAGCCTGTAACCTATTCTGCTGCCCTCTTTAGTATGAACAGTAGCTGATGTGTCATAAGTTGCTCTTGGCCCTACAGATAAAAACAACTCACAGCCATAATCTTTTGCCAAATCGACCATCTGTGTGATTTCATCATCACTTAAAAGCATTATCCCTTTGGTTTGGGTTACTCTGTGAATAAAAATATTGTTTTTTACAGATTCTTTAAGTAGTGCATCCATTGTTTTTGGAGACTGGATTCCAGGAACTTCAAAACGATATTGGCCCCCATCATTAAATCGTTTATATGATTTGAATTCTTCAAAAGTTTCTTTAATACCAATTTTTTTTAAAAATTCCTTTGTTTCATCCATATTATCTACTCATTTAATTTTTGAACTACATATTTCATGGAATAATCTTCAAGAGAATCAATAACAGTCAGGTTTCTGACATCATATAAAGGATTATTGTCCTTAAATTTATCAATCAGTTCTGTCAATTGATACGGATTTTCAAAATCACCCTTAGGAAGCAGGGTTATGTTTTGAAATACTCCATTTCTAAACACTTCATCCAATTTAATAATAACATTTGAAGGCCTTTTATCCGGATATAAATCATTCAGTTTATCATCTGAAAGAATAATCATCCTATTTACAAGATTTTTAATGCTGTTTACTTTATCGACTGTTGAATAATTATCCAAAAGACCGTATTCTATCAGCTGATTTATTGAATCTACAGTAACTTCTCCGACAACCAGAGATATTGCAACTGCATATGGAAGAGACTGCTTTAACTCTTCAATGTTTTTCGGATGGAAATTATCGTGTTCAGCGGCAACAGAATATGTTTTAACAGCGATATTCTGGATATGATCATATTCTTCACCTATGCTTGCCTTTAATTTTAAAGCAGTGTCAATAGAAGAGTGGAGATGTCTGCAGAACGGATATTTCTTAAAGTAGATATCCCTAATCCTGACCTTGCCAATTTCTTTTAAGACACTTTCAAGGGAAAAATTTTCAGCAGCATAGTCATCACCATAGACCATAGTTTTTAAAAATCCTTCTTTACCTTCAATAATAGTTTCACTTCCTGTAAAACCATTTCTGGCAAGAATAGCTGATAAAATTCCATTATATACAGCTTTACCTACATGCAGGGATTTGCCCATTGAACCCCCATGGTCTGATTCCAGAAGTCCGGCAGCCTGGGTTCCGCACAGACCCAACGCATTTAGAATTTGCTCATCATCAAGCTTCAACAGTTTTGAAGCAACAGTCCCTGCAACAAAAGCACCTATTGTTCCGGTTGTATGAAATCCTTTATTCCTATGATTGGGATTTACAATTTTTCCAAGAAGTATTCCAACTTCATATCCTACAATAACCCCTTCAATGAATTCCTTTCCGCTTAAGTCATAAGCTTCTGAAATAGCCAATGCTGTTGGAAATATTATAGCTCCCAAATGAATCTGAGCACCCCTATGGCCATCATCAAGCTCCAGTACATGGGCTGAAACACCATTTAAAAAAGCAGCACTTAAAACATCTGTTTTTAGATTTCTGCCAATAACTGAAGCTTTTAAATTAATATTCAAGTTTCCTGAAAATATTTCTTCAACTGTATTAAAAGCTATTTTTGAAGCGTTTTCGCTTGCTCCCCTGTAGGTTACTCCAAAAAAATCCAAAAAAGCAGCTTTTACAGTGGTGATGGATTCCACAGTTGCCTGTTCATAACGATAGTTTGAAATAAATTTAGAAATATTTTTTAAAAACATAAAACACCTGAGATAATATATGTAAGAAGTAGATTAAAAATTTAACTTTTAAGTTAAAACAATTTTTCTAAATCAAATAAATTAAGGTTTTATAGTGCAGGAACACCGGTTAAAACCAATACGACATGTGCAACAATAGCTGCACCATAATAGGTTGCTGCAATAACCAGCATAGTTATAACAATTGCTCTCCAACCCAATGCCTTAAACTCATCCCAGCTTTTACCCATTCCAATACCTACATATGCCAGAAATACTGTAACGATTGCCAGAAGTTCAACTTTTGAAACATAGTATAAAACAAAATCGGATGTAGGCATGCCCGGAAATGCTAAAATAATACCTATTACACTTATATAAAGAATTGAGGAAATGTTAAGCGGTATGTACCTTTCCATCCATACTCCCGCAAGAGTGATTACTGACAGTATGCCCATTCCAACCAGTGAATCAGTCATAGGATGTTTATATCCCAAATAATTACCTATAACAGTAATAATTGAAAATATAACCAGCAGCAAAATCCAGTTAAAAATACCGTGTACAGTAACATTTTCAGATCCGTCAATCAAATCAGGCATCTATTCATCCTCCTTTTTAGGCATTATGGAATCTCTTCCAATTTTAGGTTCCAGCCAATTATACATTTTTTCAGTTAAAGGCAAAGCAACAAATATCACAATATAGATTCCCACACAGAATGAAAGCAGGTTACTGAAACCGGCAAATGCTTCAATTTGAGTTTCCAATCCTGGAAATGCTGCTAAAGTAGGCCCTATTGCAGCCGCATTCATACTTGCACTGCCGACACCGCTTGCCATAGCAAAAGCATAAGGGTGCAGCGGCAGGAATGATAATGATAAAGTAACGAGGAAACTTATAAATATTGTACCGATAACAGTTCCTATGATAAATATTGCAAATACACCTCTTGATTCTGGAGAATTGAATCCATATTTATCTACAACAACAGCAACGTTAGGTTCACGCCCAATGGAGTTAGTCATACCAATGGATTCCTTTTTAAATCCTAAAATCAATGCTATTGGAAGAACCAATATTGTTGCAAGGTGCCCCACTTCCTGCAATATCAATGCAGGACCCATTTCAAAAATCAGGCCTATGGACTGACCACTGGAAACGGCTAATTTTGCAATAAGAACACCAATGAAAAGCATCATAGCCCCTTCAGCAATACGTGCCTGTTTTCTTTGAATCCATTTTATAGGCTTTGCAAGATAAAAAACCAGACCTAAAACAATTGTATAGATTAAAGGCATTATAGTGATGGCAACATCTTTTGTAATGGGAATGTTGATTGTACCTATTAATTCCGCAATAATGACCAAAATAAGCACAGTACCATGTAATCTGTAATCTCGCCACGGATTTTTCTTTAAAATACGTTTATCCGTTTTTTCACGATAAATATGCTCAACTTGCCCATCTTTATCAGGAATAACAATCCTCTCCCATTTGAAAATATTATAAAATATTTTACAGTATAATTAATATTTTTTTTAAATCTAATATTTAAATTAATTAGGTTTAAATTTTAAAATTTCACAAAATACGAAAAAAATAGAAATGAATTTATAAAAAATTCGCAAAATAAGAAAAAAAGAAATTTTAACATTATTGGCAAGAATTCTCAGGCTTCTACAAACCGGAGAAGTTCAAGCTATTGGAACTCCAGTTAAAACAAGGACAATATGAGCCACAACAGCAGATCCTAGATATGTGGAAGCAATTACCAGCATAGTTATAACTATTGCTCTCCAACCCAATGCCTTAAACTCATCCCAGCTTTTACCCATACCAATACCCACATAAGCCAAAAATACTGTAACAATAGATAAAAGTTCCACATGGGAAACGTAATAAAGTAAAGTCTCTGAAGTAGGCATTCCCGGAAATGCAAGAACGATTCCAATTACGCTGATATAAATAATGGATGAAATATTAAACGGAAGATATCGTTCCATCCAGACCCCTACAAGAGTAATTAAGGATAATATCCCCATACCAATTAAAGAATCAGATATAGGATGTTCATAACCTATGAAATTTCCAATTGCAGTGATAACAGAAAATATTGCCAGAAGCAAAATCCAATTAAAAATACCATGCACAGAAACATTTTCAGATCCGTCAATTATTTCAGGCATTTATTCACCTCCATCTTCATCAACAACAGATTTTCTGCCGATTTTTGGTTCTAAAAATTCATATAATTTTTCTGTCAGAGGCAAAGCAATAAATATTACAATATATATACCGATTGAAAATGAAAGCAGATTACTGAATCCTGCAAATGCTTCAATTTGAGTTTTCAAAGCAGGAAATGCCGCAAGAGTCGGACCTAAAGATGCTGCATTCATACTTGCACTGCCGACACCACTTGCCATAGCAAAAGCATAAGGGTGCAACGGTAAAAGTTCAACACTGATACTTGTTAAAAAACTAATAAATACAGTTCCTATTATAGTCCCAACAATAAATAAAGCAAAAATACCACGAGATTCAGGAGAATTAAAACCATATTTATCAACAACAACTGCCACTTCAGGTTCACGGCCAATGGAATTTGTCATACCGATAGTTTCACGTTTGAAACCTAAAAGCAATGCAACTGGAAGTGCAACGAATATTGTTGCCAAATGCCCTAATTCCTGAAGCATCAATGCGGGACCCATTTCAAAGATAAGATGAATTGATTGACCACTTGAAACTGCCAATTTTGCAATTAATACACCAATGAAAAGCATCATAGCTCCTTCAGCTACTCTAGACTGTTTTCTTTGAATCCATGTAATTGGTTTTGCCAAATAAAATATTAAACCTAAAACCATTGTATATAACAACGGCATTATAGAAACAGTAACACCACTTGAAATATTTAATTCAATTGGTCCTATATACATAGCTACGATAACTAAAACAAGAACAGACAAATGCAGCCCATAATCTTTCCACGGATTCTTTTTTAAAATACGTTTATCCGTTTTTTCACGATAAATATGTTGAACTTCCTTCGTGTCAATATCATCTTGTGAAATAATACCCTCTCCCCAGTATTAAAAATCAAATTTAATTAATTTTTTATTTCAAAAAAGTAGTATATAAATACATAGCATTCAGTTCTCAAAAGTTCCGAAAAAATGAATAAAAATCATGATAAAATAATAATTAGTTCACTAAATGTGAATAAAAAAATTTGAATATAATTGCCCCTTACTAAAAATAAAAAGATAAAAAGAATAATTTAATTAAACTACATTCTACAAATTGGTTTTGACAAGTGTCGCCTTGCAGAAACCGGTGTTTCGTAAAACTGAGAATTTTTTAAATTACGAGTGATTATAATAGGAACTTTTTTGTCAGATTCTATTTTTCTTCCACATTTTTTGCACTTGAATCCTTTGTTTTTACCGGCTGAAGTCATTCTTTTTCCGCACTCACAAACCGGATTTTTATACTCGACATCATTAAGCCGGATAACCTGGAATTTTTCAATGTTGAATGTATTCTGCTCACCGATTCCTCCAAATACACGAATCACATCACCTGGACGCAGATGAGAAACAGTATTTCTGAAAGTTTTTGTCGGCTCATATGCACCGCATTCAATCTCACCGGATTCATCCCGTATAAAGAAAAACATATGCCCCCCATCAATTATTTTAGGCCTGTTTTTAACTTCACCTGTGACTTCATAGCAGCCGAACTGTTTCATTGATGCTATATTTTGAGCTTTCTGAATATGCATGTCTGTATGCTGGTTAGTTTTGAATATGCACCAGTCGGCAACAGGTTCTGAAACTTTAACAATGTCTTTTGCTTTTTTCAATGCCTCAACAGTGTTTGATCTGATTCCATAGAGGACCGGGCAGGGGGTTTTGGGTTCAATGGCAATGTAGTTTTCCCCATAATCAATATTTTCAAAAGTGTCCGGAAAAGTACTCTTGTCCATTTCATATACAGATTCATAATCAATCTGGCGTTTGGTTCCATAATTTTCAGGAATTCTGTATGTCAGCAATTCAAATGTATAATCAGACAACGGCAGACTGATAGCTGCAATTGATCCGATAATTCCCCTTCCTTTTTTGAATTTGTGAATTTCACAGCCAACTGACTTTCCAAAATCTTCAGCCTCTTCAATTGTGATAAACTCATAAATTGCCCTGAATGCATAATCCTGCATAGCAGAGGTTATTTCACCTTCATAAAATATTACTCCAGGATTTGTATTGTCACAGTCAAACATTGACAATTTTTCAACTTCCTCCAGAACAATTTTACGGGCCAAATCAGCTTTATCATCATTTTCTATTTTAAAGCTGACTCCTCCGTTTCCTCTTGTTTTGAATCTGGCAAAGGGATTCAATCTGATTAACCTCGGATAGTCCAAAAGTTCAATTCCATTTTCCTCAAGTCTGTTTATGATTTGACTGGCCAGAAACGTTGTACACATCCCATCGGGAGAGTCAGTGTCATCTATTCCAATATGTAAAACATTAATTTAAATCACCTTAAATATATAAGATATTAGAGTTATAACAATATATAGTTTAATTGAAGAGGTAATTCAATGTTTACTCGTGGAAACTTGTTACAGCAAATAGAACAACTACTGAAATCCCAAGGTTATAAGACCTCCGACATATACGAGCAGGGATCATTTGACCTGGTAGCAAGAAAAAATCTGCTGATATTGCTTTTAAAAACTTTTTTAAACATTGACAGCATTAACGAACATAATGCCCATGAAATGAAACAGCTGGCCAATATCTTTCTAGCTTCACCCATAATCATTGGAGAAAAGTCAAGAAACGGAATTCTCGAAGAAGGAGTAATCTATGAAAGATATGACATTCCAACAATCACTTTTGATACATTTAAAAACATGATTGTCTATAATGAATATCCGGAGATTTTGGCTGACCGTGGAGGATATTTCGTTAAAATAGACGGCAATGTTATAAAGCAGTACCGTGAAGAGTATTCAATGTCTTTAAAGGATTTAGCTAATTTAGCTCATGTTTCTCGTGCTACAATGTACAAATATGAAAACGGCATTGTCCGTGCAAATACTGAAACTGCAATGATTCTGGAAGAAATACTGAATACAAAAGTAACCTTAGACATTGATTTGTTGAAACAGCCTCAAAACGACAATATCAAATATAGTGATGACGTTAATGACTTATCAAAATTAGGATATGGAGTCTTATCTACAAATAAAAGTCCATTTGATGCTGTTGCTAAAATGAAAAGTTCGGATAATGATTCTCCTTTACTGACAAATGTTGAAAAAAACCGAACCGAAAAAACTTTAAAAAGAATGGCAATACCTTTAAAGGACTTGTCTATGGTTACAACATCTGAACCGGTTTTTATAATTAATAATGAAAAAATTAAAGAATCCATAGGTACAATTCCTGTGATAAAATCATGGGAGTTAAAGGAATTTGAAGATTCAAAAGAATTACTTAAAATGATTAAAGAGAGAAAAGAAAATTAGAGTGGTAAAATGGAAAACTTACAGATTACAGATATGGAAAATCATCCGATAAAATGGGTTTGCAATTATAAAGGACAGAGAGCTATTGGAATATGTGGAAAAACACAGAAAATTGCAATGTTTGCATCTGATGAAAGAGTGTCAAGAATCCTTGACGATATCGTGATAGGAACTGATGAAGAACAGGAAGGATACGGCTGTGAAGAAAAAAACAGATGCTGCAATTTTGAATGTGACTTATGTGAAATTTCACCAAGACAGTACCTTCAAATCACAGGCAAAAAACCGTCAAATAAAAATATTAAAGATTTGATAAACGGATTGGCTGATTTGAACAAGACTTTAAAAGAAGACGGATTTATTCCTTTTGAAGAATACGAAGTAGTTAAACTTTAGAATTCTTTTAAAAGTGAAAAATCCTGCCTAGCTTCTTCAACCTTTGCAACGCCAACAGTAATCAAATCAATGTAATCTATATTTTTGAAAAATGTAAAAGCTTCTTTAGGCTGCAGAACACCGGCAGCCAATATTCTGGAGGCTATAACTTTTTTATTCAAACCAAGCAATTTCTGTTTAAATCCTTCCCTTTGAGATTCATTAAATGCGGAAATATCCATCATATATGAAATTGAATTGAATGGAATCATGTAAAAGTCAAACAGATCCAAATCGAGATTTTCACGAATCATATCCGTAGTTTTGGATGGAAATGCAGTAATCAGTCCTGAAAGTGAACCAGTATTGTTGATTTCGGATAAAATTTTGGAAGTCAGCTTCCAGTCATAACCGTCAACAATAAATTCATCAACAAGCATTAAGGGACAGTCATAATCGGAAAAAAGCTCAATATCCTCATCCCAGTCGACTTCTTTTGCAACTTCATAATTGGGATTTAAATAATCAACATCTGATCTTCCAACAGTAGCAATTACTTTCATTTTGCAGTCCTGTTCTGCTGCAATATCATATGCTTCAAGCAGATTGCTGTCATTAATTAAATTGATAGCCCTAACACCCTGATTATATGATTCGACAATAACATCAGATATATTTTGAGGACTGTCATATAAATCAAGCTGATATAGCCTGGAGCGATGCCCAAAATAAGGCTCCGCCATGAACGGCCCAAAACCTAAGATTGTTTGCGGAATTGATTTGCCTTTGAATTCTAACTCGTCAAGATAAATAATATCACCTCATTCCTTCTCAACGACAACAGCAGTTCCGTATACTAAAATCTCCTGCATTACATCGGAAATTTCATTTGAATCAAATCGGATAGCTACAATACCGTTTGCACCCAATTCTTTTGCATGCTCGATTGCTCTTTTTAAAGCTTCATCCCTTGACTCTTCCATCATGGTTACATACTGTTTGATTTCTCCGCCAAAAATGGATTTGATGCCCGCACCTATTTGACCACCTGCACCTCTGCTTCTGACAGTTAAACCGTAAATAAATCCTTTTGTTTCTAATATTTTAAATCCGGGAATATCATTTGCAGTAGAAATCGCAAATTCTTCTATAGATACCATAATTATTTCTCCTAACTTTTTAAGTAATGATTTTAAAGTAATCATTACTGCTATTTAAATATTTTAAACCACCTTATAAAAATATGTTATTTTTTAAAGAATTATTTAAATTATAAATATAATAAAAAATAAAATTTTAAGTAATATTTATTATTAAATATTCAATTTAAAATTTACAATATTATGGTGAAAATATGAAAGTACTCGTTGCTGATTCAATTAATGAAAAGGGTATTGAAAATTTAAGGGAAGTTGCTGAAGTTGTTGTAGACACCAGCATTACTCCTGAAGAATTAGCAAATACCATTCACGAATACGATGGAATCATCGTAAGAAGTCGGACAAAATTAACTGCAGACATTATTAAAAAAGCAGACAACATGAAAATTATTGCAAGAGCTGGTGTTGGTGTAGATAACATCGATTTAGATGCAGCTACCGAAAAAGGTATCATGGTAGTCAATTCACCGGAATCCACTTCAGTTACTGTTGCGGAACACACTATGGGATTAATCTTAAGCATGGCTCGTAAAATTTCCATTGCAGACAAATCAGTTAAAGAAGGCAAATGGGAAAAGAAAAACTTTATGGGTGTTGAGCTAAGGAACAAAACTCTCGGTGTAATCGGTATGGGAAGAATCGGATCCCAAGTAGTCAACAGATGCAAAGCTTTTGGTATGGATGCAATGGCATACGACCCATACTTACCTGAAGAAGTCGCAAAACAAATGGGTGTAGATTTAACCGACTTGGATACCGTGCTTAAAAATTCTGACTTTATTACAATCCACGTCCCACTTACTCCTGAAACCAAACATTCAATTTCAGCTGAACAGTTTGAAATCATGAAAGATGGTGCTTACATTGTAAACTGTGCACGTGGTGGAATCATTGATGAAGAAGCATTATACGATGCTTTAGTAAATAATAAAATAGGTGGAGCCGCTTTAGACGTATATGAAGAAGAGCCTCCTAAAGATTCAAAATTATTCGAACTAGATAACATTGTATTAACTCCTCACATTGCAGCTTCAACCAAAGAAGCTCAAAGAGATGCTGCTATTATTGTAGCTGATGAAATTATCGATTTGGCCAAAGGTAAAAACCCTAGAAATGTTTTAAACATGCCTAGAATCGACAATAACACTTACCAGGAAGTAGCACCTTACATAGAATTATGTGAAAAATTAGGTAGTTTCATCTCCCAGGGAGTAAACGGTAAAATTAAAGAAATTGAAATTATTTACAGCGGTGAATTAGCTGAAATCGATAACCTTGAAATATTAACAAGAACTGTTATTCAGGGAGCTGTTAATCCGTTCTTAAGTTCTCCTGTAAATGCAGTTAATGCAGCTCTCGTTGCAAAAGACAGAGGAATCAGCATTACTGAAGGAAGAAAAAATAAAGCAAAAGGCTATGAATCATTAATTAAAGTTATTGCAAAAAGTTCAGATGACGTATTCTCCGCTGAAGGTACCCATCTTCACGAAGCAAGAATTTTAAAAGTAAATGATTACTGGGTCGACGTTATTCCTGAAGGACACATGTTCATTGCAAAATACGAAGATGTTCCTGGAAGTATCGGTAAAATTGGTACAAAATTAGGAGAACATAACGTAAACATCGGAATTATGCAAGTCGGAAGAGATGAAAAAGGCGGAAGAGCCATCATGGTTCTGACTTTAGATAAAGAAATTCCAAAAGATGTTATTAAAGAAATCCAAGCTTTAGACAATGTCTATGAAGCTAACGGATTAGAATTATAAAAAACAATTTTCACCAATATTGTTTTTTATTTTATTTATTTTTTTAAGCAAAATCAGTCTTTAAAGTTTCTAGAAACTTTTTTTACAGTCCCATCAGGATTAAGCTCTATTTTTATAACCTGATTTGGCATTTGAGTTTTTGATATAACATTAATCTGGTTTCGTCTTTCAAATTCTTCATAATGATTGATTCTTTCTTCCTCATCGTCAAGGTGTTTGAAGAATTCATCATCATCTTCATCGAAAAATCCAGGTTTGAATTCGTCATCATCTGTAACTACATCGCTTTCATCAAAAAAATCATCAGGATTGTTGTCAAGCAGATATCCGTAGTCCCCTACACTATATTCAGCAGACTGGCCGTAACGGTCATAGGCCCTGAAGGTTTCAAGTGAATAAGGAAGACATACTATCATATGAAAATAACCATGTCGGGAAAATGTTGTTAAATCAGCATCTGACGGCATTGCGCTTGGACCTGGGTGTGAGTGAACAGATCCGAAATATTTTGTATTCATAGGAATCAGTTCGTTGTGAATAACTGCTCCTGTTTCACATGTTTCACCAGGCAGAAAAATCAGACTGGTAATGTAGAGAACTTTATCTTTAATTTCACCGTCAAAGAATGCCAGAAACTCATTGGGATAAGACTTTTTTGCATAATAAATTACTGATTCCAAAACTTCCCTGTCTACCCTGACTTCGTTAAATTCCTCATCATTATTTCCAAACAGTTTTGACATGAATCCCATTCAATCACCTTAACTTTTTGAAGAACTTTTCAGAAAATATCGGAAGTTCCCAGTCCTTATAGATATAGCTTCTGTAGGAAGTCTGATTTTTATTTTCTTTTTTGTTGAAACCTACTATTTTTTTATTTTTCCTGTATATTCCAATTCCTCTTTTTTTATAAATTTCAACATCATTTAAGTTAATGCCATTTTCGAACAATAATTCATTAATGTCACTTAAATTCATGCCTTTTATGATGTCGTTTGCTTCAGTATTTGAATACTTTGATTTGAGGTATGAAATGCCATGTGAGTTGACACAGTTTCTCCAGCACTCATCCTGCCTCCATCTGAAATAGCTCAATATATCCCCATCTGAAATTGGAATAATCCTCGAATCAAATGAAGGAGGCTTTTTGAATTGAGTATCATAATGCATAACAAAGGAACTGGCCGTAAAACTCGCAATAACAGAATCAAGTTTTTCAATTCTGCCGTCAAAAGGAACCTTATCAAAAAGCAAGCTTATTTCATCTGAAAAAGTATAAACGAATATGGGTGAAAACTCTTCAAACAAATCTCTGCAAACTTCACAGATGACATTATAGAAATTTTCATCATATGGTTTGACCAGATTTAAATCACGAGCTAGGGAATGAAAACTTCTCCCATCCAATCGCATAATGATTTTAGAGTTTTTGGGAACTCTTAAAGATGAATAAACTTCAAATTCTTTCATTTACATTCCTACACTGATTGTTTCATTGAAACTTTTAAGCAATCTGATTGCAGAAAGTGCTGCAAGCATGCTTGTTTTCGGATTGGCAGCACACGGATAATTCATAGTAGTGGTTTTAAACTCACCGAAGTCTCCTTTTGCAGTAATTTCATGAACATTTCTGTCAACTTTAGGATCCACAATTATCTTAACATCAATATCCCTGTTGCATGCCATACTTATTGTTGCTGCAACATTGATGTTTAAAGGGAACTCCTTGACTGCTTCTGAAGCCTTTCCTTCAAATAATATTTCCTCTTTATCAATATCTTTCCCAAGAGATTTTGGGGATTTACGGGTTACGAGATTTACTTCTTTAAGTCCGAATTTAGCTACAGCTTTAATTCCGTCCAGCCCCACAACAGCACCTGACGGCAAATGAATTTTAGCACCGTTTTCCTTGGCAATTTTTAAAACATCATTGTAAAAGTCCATGTCCATAAATGCACCAATGCTCATTACAATCATGTCTTTGCCTTTCATCAATACTTTAGGCGCCAGTTGCTTGACTGAATCAGGTGATGCACATTCGAGGACCAGATCTACATTATCCACCATATCATCAAAGTCAAGTGCGGCTACTCCTCCGGCCAGACTTGCCAGATTTTCAGCCCTTTCAATATCCTTATCAAAAAAGTATGCAATATCAATGCCGTTTTCTTCAGGAACTATGCTGGTTGTTATAATATTAGCTATAGCTCCACATCCTATAATACCTACTTTCATAGTATCACTAAAATAAGTTAATTAAATTGAATAAAAATAAAAAAAGAATTTAAAAGATTATTTCTAATCTTTTAGTCGAATTGAACTTGAGTTTCATTTTGTGGTTGAGTTTCAGGTTGTTTTGGAGCTGGTGCTTCAGGGATTTGTGGTTCCGGGTTTACTTTTTTCATGTCCCTAGGGTTTATTAACATAATGTCCCCAATAGCTTGAACTTTATCAAAATCAACGGTTAATACATCATTTTGGAAAGACCTCATATCATTATCTTCTGGGGATTCACCACGAATACTTCCTAAAAATTGGTTAACAAATCCAGTAGGTCTTCTTTCTTGTTCAATTGCTCTGACTTGTAATTTTGAAATAGTTCCTAATCTAATATTAAGAACAACATCTTCTACACGACCAACATAATGTCCTGTGTTGGTATAAATATCTAAACTGCGTAATTTTGAAACTTCTACCATTTTTACACCACAAATAAAATAATAATTAAATAAATATGTATAATTTTATTTAATTGTTAATATAAATACTTTATGTTTTTGAAAAAAGCTTTAAATTACAAAAAATTTATTTAATCATAAAATTAAAATAATATTTAGATTAAAAGGAGACTTTAAATTGTGGGATACAACAAAAGATTATAGAATTTTAGTAGCAAGCAAGGCAAGAGAAAACTATCTGAATCTCATTCCGACAGCATCTTTTAGAGGCAGCTGGAACAAAAAGCAGGCTGTTGATTTAGGAAAGCAAATGAACAGTGATTTTCAATCATTGACTTACTCTTATTTGGAAGGAGATGAATTGGTAAACTCCCCTGACGTTGAAGCTTTAAAAGAAAAAGCATTGAAAATTATAGAATATTTAGGTGGAGATGACTGGAATAAAAAGTTTTTAAGCAATGCTCCAAAGGAAGATCGAGAAAAAACCCAGGAAAACATTGCAAAAGTAAGATTTTTCCTAGACACAATCATTGGTTTGAAAGACCGTTTGGCATTAGGCCCTATAAATGATCCGATAATGGGCGTTGACATCAAAGTCGGAGAAGTTATGAGCGTTACCACACATCCTAAAAACGATAATTTAATGCTGTGCAATGTCAATTTGGGAAAACGTGCAATTACTGTTGTTACCAACGATATGAATGTTAAAGACGACAATAAGGTTGGAGTCTCCTTATTACCTCCACAATCCTTTAGTGACATCGTAAGTGAAGGAATGTTTTTAGGAATGGACGGAAATATTCTCAAAGATGTTGAGGGAGAACTTGGAGAGATGCCTAAAGGAATTCCAATGGAATCTCTTAATGAAACACGTAATCTCGTGGAAAATTATTTAAAATAAGTTTAAAAAACTTATTTTCTTTTTTTTAATATTGAGACATTTCCTCAAAAATGTTGAATTAAAAGGCAGAATCACTACCTTAAATTCAACCCAATCAGTTTTGTTTTTGTCATTTCCTCAACAGCATATTTAATGCCCTCTTTTCCAACACCACTATTTTTAAATCCACCGAAAGGCATGTTATCTGTTCTGAATGTGGATTGCTTATTTACAAAAACAGTTCCTGCTTCAATTTCCCGGACGCATCTCATTGCATTTGAATAATCATTTGTAAATACTCCTGCCTGAAGACCATAATCAGTATCATTGGCCACACTGATTGCCTCATCAACTGAGTCCACATGAATAATCGGTGCTACCGGACCGAATGTTTCATTTACAACCAGATCCATATCTGCTGTGACGTTATCGATTACTGTGGCTTCATAAAATGCACCGTCACGATTGCCTCCAGTCAATATTCGAGCACCTTTTTGAACTGCATTGTTTACTGTTTCTTCAACCTGAATTGCTGCTTTTTCTGATATCAGAGTTCCCAATGTTGTGGATTCATCCAAAGGATTACCCATCACCAGCCTTTCAGCTTTTTCAACCAGCTTTTTGGCAAATTCCTTTGAGATATCCTCCTGAACAATGATTCTTTTAACTCCCATACATACCTGACCTGCATTTAAAAATGCGCCGTTGATTGCTCCCTGAACTGCCTTATCAACATCAGCATCATTTAAAACAATCATAGGATCATTTCCGCCAAGTTCAAGAGTAACCTTTTTCATTCCGGCCTTTTGTGAAATCATAAGCCCGGTTGTTACACTTCCTGTAAATGATATCTTATTAACATCGGGAGAAGTGACCAGGTAATCTCCGACTTCAGAACCGTATCCTGTTACAGTATTTACAACACCGTCCGGAAACTCTTCGTTTAAAAGTTCAGCGAATTTCATCACGGTCAGAGGAGACTGTGTCGGAGGCTTTATGATAACCGTATTTTTGCATGCAATTGCAGGAGCAATCTTATGGATTGTTAAATTCAGAGGATAGTTAAATGGAGTTATAGCTGCAACGACACCTAAGGGAAGGCGCTGAGTGAATGCAAAAAATCCCTTGCCGTTCAAACCGGCATCCAATGGTACGCTTTCACCATAAATTCTTTTTGCCTCTTCGGCTGCAAGTTTTAAAGTTTCAATTGACCTGTCCAGTTCAACCAATGATTCATTAATCGGTTTTCCAACCTCCAAAGTCAATAATCTTGCAAAATCTTCACGATTGTCCTTTAATTTTTCAACAGCATTGAAAAGATTGTTTGATACCTTGAATGCAGACATCTCACACAAACTGTCTTTTGCATCATTAGCCTGCCTGATTGCCAAATCTGCAGTTTGTCTGTGAGCAATAGGGACAGTATCGATTACTTCATTATTAAACGGGTTTTTTACTTCTTCCAAATCATCGCCTGAAACGTGTTTTCCACCAATCAGCATATCCATTTTATCACCTGTTAAATATTTTTATAACTTGAAATTAAAATAATATACTATGCAAACAAATAGATTCGAAACATTTTTTGATGCGATTATTGCAATCATCATAACTGTTTTGGTTTTAAAAATTCCGCAGCCTGCAACACCAACTCTTGCAGGCATTATGGAGCTTAATTCAATCTATATTGCATATCTGATTAGTTTTTTAATTTTATTCAATATCTGGTATGCAAACCATAACCTATTTCAGGTAGTTGACAATATCAGCAACAGGGCAGTCTGGACTTATGGAATAATGACATTTGCAATTTCACTTCTTCCGTATTTTACAATCTGGCTTGCAAACAATGTCTATTCAGTTCCTGCAGAAACCATGTTCGGAGTTATTTTTATTGTGACACATATTCTGAATACATTTGCTACACATGAAATATACAGAAGTAACCTGTATAATAAACAGTTACTTGCAATAAACAACGACAGCTATTATTTTAATCTGCCTTTAGTTGTTCTGGCAATAGGATTCATCCTAACCTACACAGTATTCATTCCGGGGATTTACTTTGCCTGTTTGATTTCAATTATAATGTGGATTGCAATAGGCAGAGTTATGAGGAGTGATGATGATGGAAACTGAAAGGTTTGAAGCACTGATTGATGCAATTCTTGCAATTATCATTACAATCATTGTTTTGGAAATTCCGCTTGCGGCTTCAGGCAGCTGGGAAGCACTGTTTGAGATAAAATATGAATTTGCAATTTATGCAATCAGTTTTATTGTGTGCTTTAACTTCTGGAACTTCAACAACAATATTTTCAGCATTGTAAATAAAATTGATAACAAAGTCATCTGGACAATGGGAATTTCACTGTTTGTATTATCATTACTGCCTTACCTGACAACTTTTGTTGCTGAAAATTTCTATGTATTTTTCCCGCAATTTTTATATGGATTAAATTTCATCGTTACCGCAGTATTGTCACTGATTATCGGAACATTCCTAAAACAAGCCGATCCCGGAAATATTGCACTGCAGATTGCTATAAAACCTCAGCCAATGTACAGTACAATAATTATAGTTGCTGCGGGAATGCTGATAGGTTATTTCGCATATCCCCCTGCAATAATTATATGTTGTCTTCTATCAATAATTGGCGTGTGGACCATTCCAAAATTAATTAACGTTTAATAGGGCATTGATTAATTTTAATGCCTTAATTTTTTAAAAAATAAAAAAAAGAGAGGTTTATTTATACATTGGAGTATAATAAACCAGCAGCTCTAGCTGCGAAGAATACTAAGTAAATACCTAAAGCACCTAAAAATATTCCTCCGACTGTTGAATTCCAACCGGAAATGAAACCGCCTATTATGGATAATAGGAAAGCAATTAAAGCTACGATAACAATAAAGACGATTAATTTTAAAATGCCTACTTTTGTGATATCTCCTATAGCATCACCAATTGATAAAGCATAACCTATATCTTCAGTTTTAGCTAATCTGCATTCAGCCATAAATGCTGCAAGACCGAAAATTACAAATAATATGAATTCAATTACCATTGCTAACCAGTGCTGGAATATAATTGCTAAAATTGCAGAAATGATAATTGGAATGATGAAATAAACCAATTGAACAATAGTTAATTTAAAACCATTGAAAAATTGCCTTACAAAATCAAGTCCAGGAGCATCAAAAGATCTGTCAATTCCGTATTTAATTATATCCAATTGATAACCGGAAATAGCAAATGAAATTATCACTGCAACAATAAATCCGATAACAGCGGATCCCATTGCAGCCGCAAGATTTGAAGCTGCAGCGCTGGCAGCCGCAGCACCCATGGATCCCACCCATACAATACCTAATATAATACCTAAAATGAGATATATAATCAATGCTTTAATATTATGAAAGGGATAAACTAAAGCATCACTAATAATTTCCATTAATTCCATTTTTTCTTCACCTTTAATTTTTTTAATAGAAAAAACTCTATTTGAGCTTAATAAAAATTATATAATTAATAGTATTTAAATATTTTAACTTAAAAGAAAGGAAGAAATCACCAAAAAATTAAAAAAATGTTTAAAAATAATGAATAAACAATTAAAATAACTATAACCGTGATTATTCATGCTACAATTACGCCTGATTTTTTAATCAGTGAAATATCTTCTGAAAAGATATGCAAGAATTGAACCTGCAAAGTTCTGCCAGACAGAATATAATGCTCCGGGAACAGTTGCCTGGGCAAGATTTGGGAAATGAGTCTTTGCAAGACTTGTTGACAATCCAGAATTTTGAAAAGCAATTTCAATTGCTATGGTAACCATGTGTTTTTTCTTCATTCCCACAAGATACCCTGCAGCAAATCCTAAAAGCATTGCCAGGAAATACTGGAGAATAATAACGACGATAATTATCCCTGATGAAGTAAAGATTGCCTGTTTATTTGCTCCGACAACCCCTGCAACAATCAGACAGATTACAATTGAAGATAAAGCCGGCAGATAATCTTTCAGCTTTTCACAGAAGTTAGGGAATTTATAATTCAATAGCAGTCCAATAACAATCGGGATGATAACAATCTGAATGATTGATATGAACATTTCTGTAGGATTGAATGGAATATGATTGCCTATAATCAATAATGTGATTATTGGAGTCAATATCGGTGAAAGCAATGTGGAAATAGCCGTTAGAGAAACAGATAATGCAACATCACCTTTTGCAAGAAATGTGATTACATCAGATGCAGTTCCTCCAGGAACAGTTCCAACCAGAATCAAACCAACAGTTAAAGCCAAATCCAGAGAAAAAATACTTGCAAGAGCAAATGCAATAATAGGCATTATAACATATTGAGCTGAAATACCAACAATGATTTCTTTAGGGCTTTTAAAAACATCAAGAAAGTTGTTTAACTTAAGTGTAGTTCCCATTGTAAAAAGAACCAAACTTAAAAGCAGATTCAAAATGTTTATCCCATTATATTTGCTTAAAACCCAGTTGAATGAATTTGGATATGTTAATGAAACAATAATTGCCACCAACATTATTGCAAAAAAATACTTTTCAATGAATTTGAAAATTCGTATCATAGTTTAAATATTCATTTTTCAAATTAAAAATACTTTTCTAAAATTTTAAGTTCCCTATTGAATTCATTAACCTCTTTAGATGCAATCTCATCACTTAAATCACTTACATAATTATTGTACATATAGATTGCAAGCAAAACCACCACAATTATTCCTCCAAAAAGCAAAATGAACTCAGCAGAACCCTGACCTTTATTATCCATTAGAATCCCCCCATAAGAATTTCAGCTCCGAAGGTTGAAATAATATAAAAGATACCAAAGGAGGCCGCAAGCAAAGGCAGCGAGAACTTGAATCCTTTTTTAATGTCCCCATACATTATTATACTTATTATAAAACCCACCAGAAGCGAATGAATGATTAAGTAAATTTCACCGGCTACCGGAGCCGTCAAAATAATTTCAGAATCCATTCCATAGTTCTGCATAAATCCTGAATAAACTCCAACCATACCAATTGCAAAAGGCGTTGCTATAATCGCTGAAATTATTAAAAACATGACAGACATCATGACTGCAGATTTTCTCTCACGTTTAAGTGCCATTAAATCTCTTAAATCATCAGAAACATCAGAAAGTACTGTTGAAATGCTTGATCCGCTTTTACGCCCATCCAAAATAATTGCAAAAATTCTCTCCAGTTCCCTGGATTTTAATCTTTTGCTCATTGCACGCCATGCTTCATCGAAATTACGCCCCATACGAATTTCTATAATGGTTCTACGCATTTCATCGTAAAGCGGCCCTTCACCATACTGAGACATGTCCCCCATGGCATTTTCGAAGCTGAGTCCTACCTGCAGCATGCTTGACAGCTGCCTTAAAAAATCAGGAGCTGTTTTTTCAATTTCCTGTGCCCTTCTCTCCTGCTGGACAACAACATATGTGAAAAGTCCCGGAATTGCAAAAAATGGTACGATCAATACTGAAACAGGCAAGCCGAAAAAGGTTATTGTTACTCCAAGAACAATTTCCGAAATCATGATAAAAATTATAAGTATTGCTAAAACTTTACTTGCTTCTGTAAAAATTGCCCCACTCAGCAAAAATTCCTGCAATTTAGATAAATACTTTTCAGATATAATATTGTCCAAAAATATAGCCAAATTAGTTATTAATTTTAATTTCATGAAATAATATTAGAACTAAAAGCATATAAAGTGTTGGTTGTATTTCAAAGCAATTTTAGAAAGTGAAAACAATAGTTATAAATCTATAAAATAATTAAATATTTGATTAAATTAACACAATATAACCAAAGAACATATGAACAAATAATAATCAAATTCAAAAAGTAAAAAAGTTAGAAGAGAATAGAATCTCTTCTATTTGATTGTAATTTTAACTTTTTTGGATGACGCTTTATAGGTATTGTCGCCATCGTATTTTATTACTGCTGTGAATTTGCCTTTTTTGGTTATCTTAAGGCTGAAAGTAGCCTGACCTTTAGCATTTGTTTTAGCAGTATATGTTTTACCGTTGATTTTCAAGGTAACCTTTTTACCGGATGCAAGGTAGGTTTTACCGTCAATGGATGCGCCTTTAATGGTTTTTAAAGTAACAGTGTATTTTTTGGTTTTAGCACTTGCCTTGAAAGTCTTTGCACTTGCAGAAATTGAAGTAGGTTTCTTTTCGATAGTTACTTTAAATACTTTCATGGTTGCATTGTAGTCATCATCATCTAAAAATACAACAACAAAGGTGTAAAGACCTGCGTTTTTGAGGTTAATCTGAACATTTGCAAAACCGTTAGCATCAGTAGTTCTGTTTAAGGTCACACCATTATAACCGATGAAAACTGTTTTATTTGCTAAAGGATTGCCATCTGCATCTGTAAGCTGTACAGTGAAATTGTTACCTCTTTCACCCTCATAATAGTCACATGCGTACTGTGTGAAGTCCTCTCCTACAATAACTGTGGACTGTCTTTGAGGAGTAGCCAATTTAATTGTAATATTAGACCCGACATAATCCTCACTGCC
>NZ_OMWA01000030.1:0-35693 GCF_900314615.1 uncultured Methanobrevibacter sp.
AAGGTCGCTGTTTCTGTGAAGCATTACTAAGACATTGCTTTTTGGTTTTACTCCTTTTTTGATAAGTGCGTTTGCAATTCTGTTTGCCTTTTTGTTCAGCTCATCGGCGGTAAGTGTAGCGTCCTCTGCGACAAGTGCAACATTGTCAGGGTTTGCCTGGACCTGTTTTTCAAAGCGTTTGTGGATAATTGGAGTTTCCACTGGGCTGAATGCAGGTAACTCTTTTTGACTTTCCAGTTCAATATCGCAGATTCTTTGTTTTTCAATGTTAATGTTAGCAAATTGTTTTAAAACAAGTTTCATTGAATCTAAAAATGTTTTAATGTATTCTTCACTGTATAACTGGTCATTATAATCAAGTTTAAATATAAACTTGTCTTCGTATGCAAATATGTCGAAATTGATTTTATATGCTGTTGCAGAAAGGTCATCGGACAGTAATGGAGTTTCTTCATAGGATTTGCCGTTCACGGTAACCTCTTCAGATTCCAGGAATTCCTGATATGCGAAGAAGAATTCTGGTTTTAATTGGTAATCTTCAGCAATACGTGTATATGGATATTCGCTATGGCTTATTGTGTCTTTCCATACTTCATCAATGCCGTTAATAAAGTCTTTAACTGTTTCCTGTCTGTTTTCGCTGTTGAATATTAATGGAAGTGTTTTTACAAGGAAACCTTGGGTATTGTAGTAGAATGGATTTGACCTTCCGTTAAAGATAGTTGTTATCAATGTTTTATCACTGTAAGTGTATTTATTCAATGTCAATGAAAGGGCAGAGAGGAATACTGCATTCTGACTTAAGGAATGTTCATTACAGAATTCTTTAACACTTTCTGGATCAATTTCTTCAAATATTGTCTTTAACTCACCTTCATCAGGATTTCCGTTAAGGTTTGGTGTCAATATTGTTGATTCGATTTCCTGTGACAGTTTTTCATCAAAGAATTCTTTGGACTCTTCATATTTCTCGCTGTTTTTGGTGTCTTCTTCAATAAGGCTGTATACGTATCCGTCAACAATTTCTTCTGTTAAGGCTCTGTTTTCATAAGCATTTGCTATATCTGCGAATATGTTGATTTGTGATACACCATCTGTAATCAGGTGGTGGAAATCAATGAATAATACTGTTTCATCAGGAGTTTCATATATTTTGAATCTGAATAGCTGTTCATCTCCGAAAGTAAATGCTCTAACATCATTTTTGATGACTTCCTCATCGCTGATTGAATCAACTTTAACAATTTCGATTTCATCAACTGGAGTGTCATCATTTCTTTGCTGTTTTAGAGAACCGTCATCTGTTGTAATAATTCTCGTTTTAATGTACGGGTGGGCTTCAACAGCTGTAATGATAGCTTCTTTCAGTTTATTTGCATCAACATCGCTCTCAAATCTTAAGAGTGTCGGCATTGTGTATTTGATTACATCCGGATTCTGCATACATTCATAATATACACCGATCTGGTTTTCAGTTAACGGGAAGTAATCCAATTCATCTGCTAGGCTGATAAATTCTTCTAAATCAGATTCTTTCTCGCTTCCTTCAATTTCTGCAGCTAGTTTTCTGATTGTAGGATCGTTGAATAATATTGCTATATCCAGATTTACGCCCATCTGCGCATAAATCAGTGAGTTGAATTTCATCAGTATCAGTGATGTAAATCCGATAGCATATAAATCATCAGTAACACCAAACTGGTCGGTATTTGCAAGTTCTGCTGCGATTTCAAAGAGTTTTTCTTCCAGTTCGGTTTCAGGTTTAATATTTTCAAGGTCTAGTTTTGGTTCCGGCAGAGCTTTCAGGTCTGTTTTACCGTTTGGTGTCTGTGGCATTTCATCCAGCTGCATGTATGCGGTTGGAATCATGTATTTTGTTAGTTTGTCTTTCAGGAACTCTTTTAACTCGCTTCTGTTTATTTCTTCATCTGCAGTGTAGTATGCACATAAGTGGTCGTTATTGTTGATTTCCTTAATCACGACAACGGTCTGTTTTATTGAAGGATATCTGCTGATGTTGGATTCGATTTCTCCGATTTCTATTCTTAATCCTCTGAGTTTAATCTGGTTGTCGATTCTTCCAAGAATTTCTATTTCACCGTTCGGTTTTTCGATTGCGTAGTCTCCGCTTCTGTAGTATGGGATGCCGTTTATGGTGAGGAATACTTCTTCGGTTTTATCCGGCATGTTGTAGTATCCTTTACCAACACCGGTACCTCCGATGTACAGTTCTCCCATTACTCCCTGCGGCAGGACTTTACCGTCAATGTCTCTTACATCTGTTACATAGTTTTTAAGTGGGTATCCGACTGTGATGTCATTTGTATCGGTTACTTCCTTGTTGTTGGATGTGATTGTGGTTTCAGTCGGTCCGTAACTGTTGTATACGACTGCATCGCAGTATTTCTTGAAGTTTTCATATACTTTAACTGAGAACTGTTCTCCTCCAAGGAATACGCATTTAAGGCAGCTGATTACTTTACAGAATTCCGGCACTTCCAGATATGATGCAAGCCTTGAAGGTGTGATTTCTGACACTTCAGGTTTTTCCGCATCAATCAGCTCAATCAGTTCTGGAATATTTTTGATTTGTGTATCGCTTGCAAGTATGAGTTTCAGTCCGTTTGAAAGGGATGTAAGTATATCGTCTACTGATACGTCGAATGATATTGTTACCTGAGGTGTAAATCATGTATGCCAAATCATCAGAATTTATTTCAACATCAGGATTTGAATCATCAGTTTCTTTTAACAATTCTTCAACATTCAGGCTGTTTCCGTTGTTTTCATTTGATATGATGTAGTCTGCCTGACTGTTTTCGTAGATGTAGTCGATTCTGTCCTGGGGATATTCAAGGTCTATTGGGATGTATGCACATCCTGCTTTGAGAATACCTAAGATTGAAGCAATAAGATCACTGTTTCTGTGAAGCATTACTAAAACATTGTTTTTCGGTTTTACTCCTTTTTTGATAAGTGCGTTTGCAATTTTATTTGCCTTTTTGTTCAGCTCATCGGCAGTCAGTGTAGCGTCCTCTGCAACAAGGGCAATATTATTTGGATTTTCTTCGGCCTGTTTTTCAAAGCGTTTGTGGATAATCGGAGTTTCCACAGGGCTGAATGTAGGAACATCATAATTTTTGTTCAGTTCAATATCATTAATATGTATCTGGTCAATATCTGAATGGAGGAACTGGCTTACTGTATTTACAACACTGTTTAGGAATGTTTTGATATACTGTTCGGTGTATAGCTGCTCATTATATAATATGGCCAATTCGATATTGTCTTCAGATTCGTTCACGTCGAATGTTATTTTATAATTTGTTTCAACGGTTTCTAAACGGGTAATTTCATAATCATTACCGTTCATAGTGAGTTTGCTTTCATCAAAGTTATTGTAAGTGTACATGAATTCCGGTTTTAACTGGAATTCTTCAGAAATTTTGGTATAAGGATATTCTGAGTGTTTCAGAGTTTCTTTCCAGATGTTATCAGTTTGATTCAGTAACTGTTTTACAGTAATGTTTCTGTCTTCATTAATGGATAATATTGGGAGTGTTTTTACTAAAAATGCCTGAGTATTGAAGTAATTTGAATTCAGCCTGCCGTTGAATATGGTTGTAATCAGTGACTTGTCTGAAAAGGTATATTTATTTAAGTTTAAGAGCGTACTTGCCATAAATAAGACATTAGGACTTACTCTTTCATCAGCACAGAATTTTCTGACTAACTGCGGATTTACATTTTTAGTAATTAATTTCAGTTTTCCTTCATCCGGATTGCCGTTTAAATTAGGTGTCAATACAGTAGAGTCAACTTCTTGGGTTAATAAATCATGGAAATATTTTTCAGATGCAATATACTCTTCGCTGTTTTCATTTTCTTTTTCGATTAATGCATTTATATATCCGTCAATAGTTTCTTTTTCAATTTCTTTTCCGTTATATACGTCAGAGAAGCTTTGGAATAAGAAGTTTACTGATGCTCCGTCTGTTATTATGTGATGCATGTCAAAGAAGAGAATTACTTCATCATCTGTTTTATATATTTTAGCTCTGAATAACTGTCCGCCCAACAGTTCGAATTTTTTGAAATTAAGATTGTAAATTTCTTCATCACTAATTTCACCTACTTCAACAATTGGAATGTCATCAATAGCAATTGAATCGTCACGTTTATGCATTAACTGGTCACCGTGCATGACAATTCTGGTTTTAAGATATGGATATGTTTCAATTGTTTTAATGATTGTTTCTTTTAATTTTTCCGCATCAATTGAATTGTCGAATCTGACTAGACACGGGAGGTTATACTGCGGCTCATCAGGATTTTGAGCACATTCATAATAAACTCCCAGCTGATTTGCGGTCAGTGGAATGTATGTTGAATTTTTTGATGTTTCAATAATTTTATCCAGTTTCTCGGAACTTTTTTGGGAGTTATCTATTTCATCTGCAATATTTCTGATTGTAGGATCGTCAATTAATTTGGAAATATTTAAGTTAACGCCGGTTTTTTCAAAAACAACTGCATTTAATTTCATCAGTGATAGTGATGTGAATCCTACGGCATACAAATCATCAGTCACACCGAATTCAGTGCTTTCAATAACTGATGATGCCAAATCAAATAAATATTTTTCAGTTTCTGTTTCAGGTTCTATTAATTCCAGATTAAGTATAGGTTTTGGCAGTTTTTTAGTGAATATCTTTCCGTTTGGTGTTCTAGGAAGTTCATCCATCTGCATAAATACTGTTGGAACCATATATGTGGTTAATCTGTCCTGCAGGTATTTTTTCAATTCTTTAATGTCAATTTCTTCTTTTGCAGTGAAATATGCGCATAAATGGTCGTTGTTATTAATCTTTTTAACAACAACTGCATTCTGTAATATATTTGGGAACTGTGTGATGTTTGATTCGATTTCACCTATTTCTATCCTGAGTCCTCTGAGTTTAATCTGGTTGTCTATCCTTCCTTTTGAAACTATTTTTCCTTCAGGATTCTTTATTCCAAAGTCCCCGGTTTTATAGAATGGAATGCCGTTTATTTCAAAGAATGATTTTTCAGTTTCGGAATCTAAATTATAGTATCCTTTTGTAACTCCACGTCCTCCGATGTAAATTTCACCCATAACACCGGAAGGCAGTACTCTTCCGTCAATATCTCTTATCTCAGCAATAACATTGCGGGGAGTGCGTCCGATTGTCAATTCCTGATCTACATCAGTGGCTTCTTCAAGCAATCCCAATCCGGTAACTTCAGTACATCCGTAGATTGGATAAATGTTCATATCATTGGCCAGAAGTTTAGGCAGAATGTCATTTGTTACCTTTTCTCCTCCCATACTGATTCTTTTAATTGAAGAGAGTCCTTCAACAAACGGTTCATATGTTAAATATTCTTTAAGACGTGAAGGTGTTGTAAATGTTAATGCATCAGGTTTTTCTTTTTCTATTAATCTGACTAATGATTCAATGTTCTTTACTTCCTCATCATTTGCAAATATCAGTGTATTTCCGTACATTAAACTCATGAAATCAGCGTTGAATGCAACAAATGCGACTGTGATAATTCCAAGGTTTTTCTCTATTTTTGAATAGATTTGATAAATTAAATCGTCTTCCTCTTCACTGAATAATCCTGTTAAATTTCTATGAGCTCCCATTACACCTTTAGGCAATCCTGTAGAACCTGAAGTGTAGAGAAGATATACCAAATCATCAGGAGAAACATCAACATCAGGATTTTCATCGTTTTCTTCCTGAAGCAGTTCGCCAATGCCTATTGCATTTTCTATAACATCTTCACTTTCAGCAAGTATGTAGTCAGCCTGACTGTTTTGATACATGTAATAAATTCTTTCTTTTGGAAATGCCAAATCAATAGGTATGTAAGCACAGCCTGCTTTCAAAACACCTAAAATTGAAGCTATCAGATTGCTGTTTCTCGGAAACATTATTAAAATGTTGCTTCTAGGTTTTACTCCTTTGTTGATAAGTGCATTAGCAATTTTATTGGCTTTTCTGTTAAGTTCATCGAAGGTTAATCTTTCACCATCTGAAACAAGTGCTAGCTTATCCGGGTGTTTGTCTACCTGATTTTCAAAACGTTTATGAACTAAAGGTGTACTTAGGTCGGTAAGCTGGTATTCTTCTGTTTCATCTACAAGGGATATGTCTGATAAGGTTATTTCGCAAATATCTGAGGATATGAATTGATTTATGATTGATTCAATACTTTCTAAAAATAGTATAACGTATTTGTCAGAATATAGCTGATTATTATAATCAGCGGATAATAAAAATTTTTCAGGGATTTTTTTGATATTTAAATAAAAATCATATTTATGTTCAAATGAATCTAAATCGAGGTCCTTATTGAATGAATAATAAAATGATCTGTTGAGTTCAAATTCTTCAATAAGTTTATCAATTGAAAAACTGGCATATTTTAAATTTTCTTTGTAGTCTTTTTCTATTTTCAACAGATAATCTTTTATTGAAGTTTTTCTGTTTTCAAAGACTGTTGTGAAAATTGTGTCATTTTCATGGAATATTAAAGTTTTATTGGTGAAGTTAAATTTGTTCAACGCCAGTGATGCGCCTGCTAAAAAGAGGGTATTTTCTGAAATTTCATTGTTATTGCAAAATTCTTTTATTTCATTAAGGTTTATTTCTACTTCTTTTTGATTCAATTTGGGAGTTTTTCTGCCGTTTAAATCAGGGTTCAGTACAGTTGACTCATCAAATTCTTGAATAATTCTTAAAAAATATTTATTATAATTCGCGTTTTTATCAAACATATTATCCTTTCCCTTAAGGTTATATTAATTAAATATTTGTTTTTTATTTTAATAAGTATTTTACTATTTTATTCAATTTCTAAATAAATAACTGAAAATGATTATAAATTAACATTGTGAGATAGGATAAATATGGACTCAATCATGTAAAAAAATAGATGAAATTTTATTTAACATTCAACTTTTAATGTTGTTTGATGTATGATTTAGGTGTCATTTACGAGTTTATAATATTGGTGCTGATTTTTTGTTAATTTGTATAAATTATTTGATGGTTTGGTGTAAAAAAATGGTGTGAAGAAGATAACTGTTTAGTTATCTTCAAATCTTCTTCTGTCAATTAATTCTTGACGTTTACCTGGGTTCCAACCGCCTGATGCAGATTTTGCACGTCCGACTTGTTGAACGTATCCGGTAATTCTGTCATACCATTCTACATCTTCGCTTTCACCGCAGGTAGGACAAGTATTATTTAATCCTTTCATTAAGGTTTTACATTTTAAACAGAAACTTAATGCTGAGCTGTAAGCCCAGAATCCGATATCGGATTTTCTTGCAATTTTATTGGTTAAACTCATTAAGGAATCTGGATCGGAGTATGATTCTCCCATGAATGCATGGAAGATGTGTCCACCAGGAGTTAAACCGTGATATTGTTCTTCAATTTTGATTTTTTCAATTAATGATAATCCTGTGTCTACTGGTACATGTGAGGAGTTTGTGTAGTAGTTAGCATTACCTTCACCCTGTACGATTGCCTGATCACCGAATAGTTTTTTATCGAGAGTTGCAAATCTGTATGCAGTAGATTCAGCAGGAGTTTGGATAACAGACCATCTGAGTCCAGTTTCTTCTTTTAATTTTTCTGCTCTGTTATTGATGTATTCAATACATTTTACACCGAATTTATTGGATTCAGGATTTTCGATACCTTCTCCGAATAAGGATAATAACATTTCGTTAAGTCCTACAAAACCAAAGGATAAAGTTGAATTTTCAATTCTGTAGTATGATTCTTCTCCTACTTTCTGTTTTAAGAATGGTAAGATATGGAAATCATTTAAACATTTTAATCCTTGTTCTCTTCTGAGCATTAAGGTTTCAACAGCTAAATCCATATATTCGTCAAGGTATTCGAATACTTGATTTTCATCTTTGGACTGGTATCCGATTCTTGGTAAGTTTAAAGTAACATATGCGAGGTTACCGGTTCTTAAACAGTCTTTGTCCCAGTCACCGGTCCATGTGTCTTGTAAACAGGTTCTGCATCCCATGTAGTTTGCCATTTGTCCTCTGTATTCAGGGAACATGTTGACAAAGTAGGATGAACCGTATTTTGCAGACAATTCGTGGACTAAACGTAAGTCATCTTCGTATTCACTGGTCATTGTCTCAGGTCTTAATGTGTAAATGGTATTTGGGAATAAATGAGGTTTACCTTCATTGTCTCCTGCGAGTAAAGTTTCAGTGAATGCTCTTTGAATTAATCTGGTTTCGTCTTCAAAGTCTGCGTAAGTTCCAACTACTTCACCTTTTGGTCCGTATGCAGTTTCTTCTTTTAAGAAATCAGGAACACCAAATTCTAATGCCATACTGGTAAATGGAACTTGTGATCCTCTTGCTGCATATGCCATATTCAAGTTATATACAAGCATTTGAACTGCCTGTTTGATTTCATCGTAAGTTCTGCCTCTTGCAAATGGTGCAACAAATACATTCCATAAGGACATTGACTGTCCACCGGACATGTTCTGTTGTGCTGCAAGCATGATTTCACCGGTGTGGTTCATTAAAGTTTCCATGTGGTTTGGTGCACCTGCAATGGAGGTGTGGTCACCGGTACCGTCTACTTTAAGTCCGTATCTGATGAAAGTTCTTATATCATGCTGGAGACAGTTTAGAGGTCTTCCTGCGAAGAATTCTAAATCGTGAATGTGAATGTCCCCGGACATGTGTGCATCTGCTAAGTGTGCAGGTAACATTTTTAAGAGTGCATATTGTTTTAATGCTTCGTCTGCTACATGCTTGTGGATACTTTCTGGGTTGTGAATCATGTTTGCGTTATCTCTGTTACCGTTTTCAATTAATGAGGTAATGTTGTAAACAGGGATACCTAAACGTGTGTAACGGCTTCTTAAGTCTTCTAAACCGTATTCGATTAATTTTGTGTTAACCATTTCCCTGATCATTGGGGCGGTTAAGTATTCAACATTTAATTTTTTGAGTTCTTTCCAGGTTTCAGTAGCAATTTCAAAAGCGGTTTCTTGGCTAGCACCGGTTTCTTCAATTAAGGTGTTAGCGATTTTTGATAAATCAAATGCTTCAATAGTGTCTCTTGAAGTACGTACTTTTAATTGGGTACTTGCTAAGTATTTGTTTGCAATTTCTGGGTCAATATCTTCAAGGCATTCGTGTACAATCTTTTTGATTTCTTTGGTTTTAATTCCGTCGTATAATTGAGATACTACTGTAGCTACAATTTTATCAGATTCAAAAAATGGGGTTTCAACCATTACTAATGATTTTACTAGCTTTTCATAGCTAAATCTTTCTTTAATACCGTTATTTTTTTCTACATTAATTTTAACGGTTTCATTTAAATTATTTCCTAGTTCTGAAATTTTTTCCATTTAATTCACACCATTTTCCTAGTTTTTTAAAAAGTTTCATTATCCAATTGAGAGCAGGTACTCTCACTTGCTATACTTTATGTCTTCACATGTATAAAAATTGTTCGTTTAGATACGAACATCTTCTATGTAATGCATAGATTTTCATAGTATATAAATTGTTCGTCTTGCAACGAACATTAATCATTTACTATGAGATATATTATATTATTAATAATAAAAATCAAATGTCCGAGAGCATTTGAGAAGTAATGTCACTAGAAGAAAACGTCCAGTGAGCTTTGTTTGGATTTATCACTTTCAAACAGCGAGTTAATACCAAACTCCTGAATCTCTAAACGTTGTCTTAAGTATGGAGATATCGGATATCTGTTAATCAGCTCCTGTGAAATTTCAAGGTACTTTGTAACAGACCCTTTTGAAACTGAAAGGATTAAATTACCTCCGCATTTTTGGCATTTTCCAGTAAGCGGTATTCTACGGTATTTTGATCCACACTTAGTACATCTTACCTTCTGTTTAGAGAATGCTCTTGAATTACCCATGATGTCAGGTAAGAAATGAGAGGACAATACTTTTTCAACAACTCCTCTTTGGTCAACTGCCCTGATTTTTTCAGCCAGACTGATTTGGGCTTCAACTTTTTCCCGCATAGACGGCAATGTCTTGTAAAGGCAGATTGTAGGTCCTGCATGAATATTGGATGTGTGATGGGAAAACATCAGTCCTTCGTACTGCTGCGGTGTTCCCAAATGCATTTCAACATTGTCTATATACTCCAGAACTTCAGCAGGCTTAAGAGGGCTGTATGTTTTTTCATAAAATTCAACAGGGAACCTTTCAAAGATATCGAGGTTGTGAGATTCGTCATCTATCTCTTCCGGGTCAATTCTTGTGGATAAAACTAAAGGAGCATCCATACTGCCTCCTCTAGTATTCGGTAAGTATGATTTTGAAAAGTTTAGGATAGCATCCAGGAGCAGCATGACTGCATCTTCGTCACTGTCACAGTTTCTACGTTTTGCAGAGTGGAAATAAGGGTGTGCATAGCAGCCAAGCGCTTTTGTAAATCCTACAATCCTTCCAAGCACTCCTGCAGATGTGTGCGGTGCTAGCCCTGCTACCAAATGTCCGATCAAATCACTTTTCTCTTTAACATTGTAGAATGGCTCCATGCCATAAAATCTTGTAAGCTCATCGTCAATGAATTTTGCTGTTCTAAGCAGGTATTCACCACAATTGTTTGATATTACAATGTCCTGAACTCTTAACTCTATGATTTGATCTTCATTTTCTATCGGATTTCCGTAACAGTCTTTTTCATATCCCATTTCTTTAAGCTTTTCAACAGTAACTCCAATTTCTTTTGGAATGAAATGTGTTAACGGTAAATCGGTTGAATCGTGACGTATAGTTCCGTCTTTAAAAGTAAATACTTCGTTTTTAGCTCTCAATATTCCCTTTTCAAGAGGTTCTGCCAGTTTTGATTCTGAAATCATACCGACTACACCTTTCACTTCATCAACTCTTCTTACTTTAACATTGTCTGATGCTTTCTTAAGCATTGAAGCTAAAGGTATGCTTCTCTCACTTGGTTTTCCGATTTCAGTTGGACTTCCGCATTTCGGACAAAGTGAATTGTTTGAGCTTATTCCGCATGAAGGATTTGTACATTTTCTTCTGGCTATTTCTACTTTAATATTACCTTTTTTGGCTGCTGTCGCAATTAGTCTTCTGGATCCGCCATAATTTCCAATAGGGAATAATACGTGAGGTGCAGGTCTCATTAATCTTTCTTTTGATTTTTCAGGTCGGCCTACACGGGTTCCTATATATGCCGGAGCCTTGTTTTTGATTTCAATCGGTGAAACTTCATTTACCGCGTCAATTGTAGTTTCCTTTTCCGGCAATTTTTGAGGTAAAGTTACCAGAAGTGCATAGGAGTGGTCTTTATCTATAATGATTTTGCCGTCACGGACAATGTGGGGAACGCCGATGACTTCAAGCACTCTTTTCGGATATGACAGTTCCAGTTCCAATTCTCCGTTTGGTTTATAATTCTTTTTAGCTTCAAGTATCAGTTCAATTAATGAATTCAAATCATCAATGGTTACATCATTATAACAGTAAGTGTATTTTGGGTGAAGCGGAATGTTATAGTTCTTTGACAGTGTAAGCGCTTCTGCAGATGAAAGATATTCGTATTCAAGTTTATGCAAATCCAAATCATTGTTGTCTTTATCGAAGTTTTCACTTTGCACTAAAAGCTGAATCCACCATTCTTCAACCCATCCTGATGGATATAAAGGTTGGTTGTTTCTTAAGAATTCTCCAAACGCAACAAGCATATCTCCCAGGAATAATATTTCAGTAACGTCTTTTTTAAGCTCACGTGCCTGGCGAACGCTGTCGATTATTACAACATCTCCATTTTTAAGTTTAACGGTTGGTCCTTCTATGGAATCAACAGGCACAACACAGTTTCCTTTACCAGGGTATTCGATTTTAAGCTGAGTTCCCACAGCTAAAAACTCAAGCAGCGCCATTGTTGCCGGATGAACTCCCATTGTAGCAAGACCTGTGTTTCTGGAACGTCCGTATCTTAATCTGAAAGCTCCTTTTTCTGAAGGGTATCCGAGAATTGGCCTTCCTCCGATAATATCCTGAATGTATTTAGGTTCGCTTACAATATCTGAATCTCCTCCATCATCTCCTCCTGAGGAATCGTCTTTTTTAGGTTTTGAATACTCTGTAAGCCATTCCCAGTCAAGTCCAAGTTTTTTTGAAATCTTGTGGATTTTTTTGGATTTCTGGATAACTCCCTCTACCATCGCAAGTAAAGCTCCTCCACGGATATTGTTTGTTTCTACACGTTCCAAATCTCTGTGGGATACTTCTACCTGGTCAGTTTGTTCTCCTGAAACTTCTACGGGAATATGATTTGCGGCAAATCTCACTTCTTCTGGTGTTGGTGAGTATTGTAAATTTGTAACTTCTGATTCGTAAAGTTCTACTTCCTCTACATATCTTTCAATTTCATCTTCAATTGGTTTAAATGCATCAATACCAATAGCTTGTCTGATTTTATCTCCTAAAAGTACTGCAAGAGCTGCTGCTGTACCTCCCGCACTTCTGATAGGTCCTGCAAAATAAACTCCGATATATTTTGTTCCGTCAAAGTTGTCTTTGATTTTAACATCGGAAATTCCTTCCAGAGGTGCTGCTACTACTCCTTCTGTCAGAATTGCCAGTGCGGTTCTCAAACCCTGGTCGCATCTCTGTTCCTGGTTCCAGCTTGCCTTTTCACCGGTAAGCTCAAATTTCTCGGATGCGATTTCAGCTGCAATTTCAAATGCAACAGATTCCCTATCCATATCTTTTTCTAATTCCTTGATACGTTGCGCTACCCCTTCAGGACCAACTAACCCTTCTACTCTTTCTGCTAAATCCTTTGCAAGAGGTACTTCTGTTTCTGTTTCCACATCCAGACCTTTAGACCTAGCCTCATTAGCTATATCGTATAGGTGATGGGTTTCTTTTTCTAATCTATCAAAATAATCCATGGTATCGCCACAAGTTACAAAAATTAATTCAGTATAATATAGTTAGATTTTCATAATATTTGAATATTTTCAACATTGAAATTCATGATAAAAAAAAGTTAAATATGTTGTTTAATAAACTTTATAATATTGTAATTTGACAGTTGAATTTTTATTAATATTGCTATTATGGTGATTTTAATGTCAGATAAAAAACCAATTAATGCCATGTACGGCCAAAAAATGAAATTAGATTTAGACAAAATCAGAAACAGAAAATCAAAAACAGAAGAAACTTCTAAAGAAGTTACTGAAGAATCTGTTGTTGAAAAAGTCGCTAGCAAACCTGTTGTTGAAGAACCTGTTGTAGAGGAAGTTGCAGAGGAACCTGTTGTTGAAGAACCTGTTGAGGAAGCTAGTGATGATGCATCTGGAGATGATGTTGAAGAAGTAATCAATGAGCCTGTTGTAGAAGAGGTAATTGATGATCCTGTAGTTGATGGAGTTATCGATGATGTTGAAGAAGAAAAGGCCTCTCAAACAGCTGATTCCAAAAAAATTGACGATTTGAAAAATAAAATCAAAGAAAAAGATAAAAAATTATCAAATCAGTCAAGCGAACTTAACTACTTAACTAATAAGATTATTCCTAAGCTTAAAAAGGAAAATGCAGAGTTAAATAATCTTAAAGTTGAGTTAACTGATGCTCTGGAAAAGTCTACCAGGAAATATTTCGACCAACTGGACATCAATGCAGATTTAAGTAATCAAATTGGAAAACTTGGTGCTGAAGGCGCGGTAAATAAGGTAAGGGCAGATAAACTGGAATCTGAAGTTAATACTATCCGTGAAGACCTTGAAGCACAGATAGCTGAGTATAAAGATAAGCTAGCTGAAGTCAATGTTAATGAGATTGAAAAAGAAAACTCTAAATTATCCAGAGAACTTGATGAGGTTAACGAAAAATTAGCTGATTCAAGAAAAGAAAACATTGGCCTTTCTGAAGAAGTTGACAAATTAAGAGCTGAACTAATTGAACTTGGTAACTATAGAGATGAAGTTGATGCCAGCAACAAAAAGGAAATTCAAGGATACAAAGACGAAATTTCCTCTCTTAGAACTCAACTCAAACTTAAAGAAAGCAGCTATGATAAATTATCCAATGATTCAAGTAAAACCATTTCTGATTTAAGAAAACAGGTTTCAAAACTTGAAGCTGATTTGGAAAAAGAATCCAATAAAGGATTATTTAACAGATTTAAATAGGTGATTAATTTCATCTATAACTTATTTTTTTAATATGACTTTAGATGATTATTTTATGGGCGAAGCTATTAAGGAAGCTCAAAAATCTTTGGATGAGGGTGGAATTCCTATTGGTGCTGTTCTTGTTAAGGATAGCGAAATCATATCCCGAGGCCATAACAGATTAATTCAAAACGATTCTGTTTTATTGCATGCGGAAATGGATGCAATTGAAAATGCAGGACGTCTCAATTATGAAGATTATATAAAATGCACTCTTTATACAACATTGTCTCCATGTCCGATGTGCTCCGGGGCAGTGATACTGTATAACATTCCCAAAGTGGTGATAGGTGAAAACACTACTCTTATGGGTGCAGAAAATTTGCTCAGATGCAACGATGTTGAAGTCGTTGTATTAAATGATTTAAGATGCAGAGATTTGTTTTTAAAATTCGCAGCCAATAATCCCGAAGTATGGGATGATGAGCTTTCAAAAGTTGGAAATACTACGGAGGTCAAATAATGGAAATTATTGTAACTGATGAAAGGGATGAAAGATTTATTGAATTTTGCGCATCATTCGGATGCAGAATTGAAGATCCTCAGGTAGTATTGCTTTTAGATAACTTTGGAAAAATTGTTGGCTGCAGCAGTTTTAAGGTATATGATGCCGATTCTGCAGAAATTATAACTCTATTTTTAAATTCCTATGACAATCGTGAAAAGATAGCGTATAAACTAATCAGACAGCTTGAAAAAATAGCTATGGATTATGAATTCAAAAGCGTAGTCGTTAAATTTGACAGCAAAGAAGATATTCTCGTGGATATATTCGAAAAACTGGATTATCACTTTGTGGATGATTCCTTAATGAAAAAAGAGTTCAAAAGTTTAATTTAAAAAAAGAAAAATTTAAAAGATTAAGCTTCCTGTCTTAATCTTTTCACAACAAAGTCTTTGTCCAAGCTTAAAAGGAATGAAGCAGCTCTTGGACCTTGTTTTTGACCTAGAATCATTTTGTAGATAGCTTGGAAACCTTTTTGTGGTTTTAATCCTTGTTCTTCTAGGACTCCATACATTGCATCATGCAATTCTGCAGCATCTGTAAATTCTTTTGATTCCATTAAATCAGCCAAACCTTTCAAGAATTGGGTTTGTTCGTCAGTTAATGGTAATTTTGGCACTTTTTTAGTTTGCACTTGGAATTTTACAAATTTAGGTGCATAATTTTCCAACCAGTAAATAACGTTGTCAACTCTTTCTCTGTATTGAGCCAATTCAGTTTCAGTTAAGTCTCCAAATTCTTTGTCTTTAAAGCTTTTGGTCAGTTGGGAGTTCCTTTTAAGAATATCGAATATTTTTTCAAGGTCATCTCCTGCAATCTGATAAGCGTTAACGAGGAATCTGAAAGGTGGTCTGAATGGTAAAGGTGCATCAGGATGCATCTGAACTATTTCATAGATTTCCCTGAATTTTCTTCCTTCTTTTTCAGATGGTGCTTCCTCTTCTCCGTAGAATACTTTTTCAACAGTATCAAACTGGTCGATAAAGTCTAAGAAAGGCATTTTTGGTGAGAAATCTTTTGCTTTCATAGGTTTTGATCTGAACAGATAATAATGGAGACTTTCAGCAGGTCCGATTTTCAGCCATTCTTCAGGAGCAAAGAATACTCCGTGGGATTTACTCATTGCTTCTCCGTCAAGGGTAATCCATTCGTATGGTACTGGATAAGGTGCAGGATAGTCAAATATTTCTTCGGAAATGACGCTACTTACATCGTATGATCCTCCGCTTGCAGCGTGGTCTTTACCGAACGGTTCGCAGGTGGTTCCAAAGATTTTCCATCTTGCTGCCCATTCCACTCTCCATGTAAGTTTACCGTTTCCGGATTTGATGTCCATTTCACCTTCATGGCCGCATTCACATCTGTATTTTACAATGTCTCCGTCAAAATCGTAAGCCTGTGTAGTATTTACTCTTCCACATTCTTCACAAATCGGATTATATGGCAGCCAGTCATCTGCTAAAGGTTCTCTTCTGTATTCATTGAAGATTTCTTTGATTCTTTCAACATTTTCAAATGCGGTTCTTATGTAATCGTTATAAACGCCTGACTGATACATTTCAAAACCGGATTTATGTTCCATTTCTATTCCGTAATCATCCATTACGGAGAGTAAAGGTTTTTCAAAATGTTCTACAAAGTTAGCACAGCATCCGTCAGGACAAGGAATGGTTGAGTATGGCATTCCTAAGTATTTGTCATAGTCTTCAGGCAATGGATATGGAACTTTTCTTAAAGGGTCGTGATCATCTGCAATCCATATGGTTTTAGCTTTTTTTCCTTTTTCTCTTAATTTCTTTCCAATTCCGTTAGCTATAAAAATATCGCAAGAGTTTCCAATGTGTATTGAACCTGAAATTGAGGTTCCGCTTGCGATGACATGTTCTTCTACATCCATTTTGCTTAATTCATCAGCTATGTTTTCTATCCAATGTGTCATCTAAATTCACCAATAAAATAAAATAATTATCATTAAAATAAGTTATACTAATTAATCTTTGTAGTTATTAATATAAAAAGATTATTTTAGTTGCAAACTTACTTTTGCCGAATCAATAATTTTGTCGATTGCATCAAGGAAATCTTTTGTTATTACAATTTTTCGGTTGTTTCTGATTGCAAACATTCCTGCTTCGGTACATACTGCTTTCAAATCAGCTCCTGAAAATCCGTCTGTTATTTCTGAGATTTTGTCAAAGTCTATATCATCTTCTATTTTCATTCTTTCGGTATGGATTTCAAGGATGTGCTTTCTTCCGTTTTTTGTAGGATTTGGGACTTCTATGGTTCTGTCAAATCTGCCCGGCCTTAAAAGAGCGTCATCTAAAATGTCCGGACGGTTTGTTGCACCGATTATTCCAACGTCTCCCCTTGAATCGAATCCGTCAAGTTCAGCTAAAAGCTGCATAAGTGTTCTTTGAACTTCCCTGTCGGCACCGCTTGTCTCTCCCATTCTTTTTGTTCCGATTGCGTCTATTTCGTCGATAAAAATTATTGCCGGTGTCTTTTCACGTGCAAGTTCAAACACTTCCCTGACGTATCTGGAACCCTCTCCGAGGTATTTGTTTACGAATTCTGAAGCTACAAGTTTTATGAATCTTGCATTTGTTTCATTTGCCACTGCCTTTGCAAGGAGAGTCTTACCTGTTCCGGGAGGTCCGTAGAGAAGAATTCCTTTTGGCGGGTCTATTCCTATTTCTTCAAATATTTCAGGATGTTTAATTGGAAGCTCAACGGTTTCTCTCAGCTCTACTATCTGGTATTTGAGCCCTCCGATATCATCGTAAGTTACATTGGGTCTCTCTTCAATTTCCATTGCAGTGATGTTTTTGTCCTTCTTTTTTGGAAATACGTTAACGACAGTCAAATTGGTCTGGTTCAGTGCCACTCTTGCTCCAGGTTCTAATAAATCCTTATTGATTGAACCGGGGTAGTTTACTAGAAACTCATGGCCAACGTTTCCCTGGATTCCGACCTGTTTGTCATCGAATACTTCTGTTACTGTTGCAAGGATTAGTGGAGTTTTCTTGAATGACTTTATTTCACCTTTAAGTTCTTTGATTTTGCCTTCAAGCTGGCGGTTGCTGACATTGCTTTTCAGCTGTTCTCCCTCAAGGGCTCTGACCTTTTGCATAAGTTCATCTTTGGTTTTTTCATTCTCTTCCTTCAGTGATTCAATTGTTTCAATAAGTTGTTCCTTTGAGGTTTCATTAGTAGACTCCATAAAATCATTCCAAATGTTATGTGGTTAAAGTTATGTTTTTTAAAGTAATATAATATTTACATTAACGTCAGCTATTTGCAGTTTTCATTTCATTTCAACTAGGGGATATATATCCCAATTAAAAAATAAGATTGAATTTTCAAAACGTTAATGTTAATGTAAAAAAGAGTCAATTAAATTAAGATTTAAAATAAAAAAAGAAGTTAAAATAGATAGGAATCTATCTATTTGATTAGGTCAGAATCGGACTGGTCTAACCATTCGTTAACGATTTTTACTGCACAGTAGTTACCGCACATGGTACAGGTGTCCTCTTCTTCAGGAGGTCTTTGATCTCTTTTTGCACGTGCAGCATTAGGGAACATTGCGCATTCGTATTGTGCTTCCCAGTCAAGTCTTTTTCTTGCTTCAGCCATAGCTAAATCTTGTGAACCGTCAATTTGACCAGTTGCTAAGTCTCCAGCATAAGCTCCGATTTTGGTAGCTATTACACCTTCTCTTACATCATCAGGGTTTGGAAGAGCTAAGTGTTCTGCAGGAGTTACGTAACAGATGAAGTCAGCTCCGGCTTTTGCGGAAGATGCTGCACCAATTGCAGATACGATGTGGTCGTAACCTGGTGCTACATCACATACAATAGGTCCTAACATGTAGAAAGGTGCGTTGGAACACATTTTCTTTTGAATCATTACGTTTGTTGGGATTTCGTTGATTGGAATGTGTCCTGGTCCTTCAATCATACATTGTACTCCAGCTTCACGTGACCTGTCGATTAATTCACCTAAAATGATTAATTCTTGTATTTGTGCCCTGTCGGTTGAATCAGCAATGGACCCTGCTCTCATACCGTTTGCAAGGGAAAGTACTACGTCATGTTCTTTAGCTATTTCTAAAACATAATCGAAGTTTTCGTATAATGGGTTTTCTTTTTCATTTTCAACAATCCATCCGGACATGAATGATCCTCCACGGGATACGAGTCCGGTTACACGGCCTTGTCTTTTAAGTCTGGTCAAGGTTTCGATGTTGATACTACTGTGGATTGCCATAAAGTCAATACCATCTTTTGCCTGTTTTTCGATAGCATTGAAGAGGTCATCTTCATCCATGTCAACTACTGAACCGTGTTCTCTGATACTTTCAATAGCTGCCTGATAAACCGGTACGGATCCTACTGGAAGTGGAGACATATCCAATACTCTTCTTCTGATTACATCTAAGTCTCCGCCGATACTTAATTCCATTAAACAGTCTGCACCGTTGTCAATTGCAATTTGTGCTTTTTCGACTTCTTCGTCAAAGTTAACGATATCGGTTGATGTACCGACAGTTGCGTTTACTTTGGTTCTAAGTCCTGCACCGATACCTGCTGCATCGATGTCTCTGTGAACGTTTCCAGGAATTACTATTGTACCTTTTGCTACTGAATTTAAAATGAATTCTTCTGAAACACCTTCTATTTTTGCGACGTGTTTCATTTCATCAGTTAAAATGCCTTTTTTTGCATCGCTAATTTGTGTCATATTCTCATCCTCAATTATTAGATTAAACAGTCAAAATAATTTTACTATGTTCTCATCATAGATTGATAATGTGTTATTTTTATTTAATAGTATTTAAATTAATTGGATTTATGTTAATTCAAACTTTATTGATATATGTAAATTTTTTTTTAAAAATAGTGATTTTTAAGTTCTTATAACAAAATTAAAGCCGTGTTGATATAAATAAAGTTTACTTTAAAAAAATTAAAAAAAGGAAAGGAATCAGTAAAACTCATTCATCCTTTCAAATGCGTCATCGAAACTAGGCATGTTGGTCTGACATCCTTGCTGTTCGATAATGAATGAAGATACTGCTGATGCGAACTTAGCAGATTCTTCTAATGATTCTCCATTGAGGAATCTTGATAAAAATCCTGCTCTGTATGAATCACCGGCACCTGTTGGGTCAACAGCTTCGGTTTTGATAGCTTCGATTGTGATTTTATCTTCATTTGAGTAAATTTCACTTCCCTGTGCTCCGCAGGTTTTAACAATGATTTTTGGTCCTAACTGTCTGAGTCCGTCCAAATCAAGTTCCAAAGCGTCAAGGATTCTTTCGATTTCATGATGATTTCCAAAAAGAATGGTTGTGTTTTCCAGCACGTCAATTAATTTTTTGGTATCGTACATTCCAAGGTCCTGTCCTGGGTCAAATGAAACAAGCAAATCTTCATTTTTAGCTTCCTGGGAACATTTCCAGTTGAAGTCAGGATCTCCTGTTGCTAAATGGACTGCTTCAGCATTTTTAATTGCACCTGTTGGAACTTTGCTTTCTGCAAATTCACGGGCAGCTCCCCAGTAGAAATAGCTGATTTGGTCGTCATTGTCATCGGTGAGGACAAATGCGGTAGGTGTAGCTTCACCAGGAACGATAATTAATGAATCAGTGTCAATGCCTAAGTTTTGCATGTGTTCAAAGTATTCGGTTTTTTTAAAGTCGCCACCAACTGCGGAAACTAAAGATGTTTTTAATCCGAGGTTTGCACCAACACACGCAACATTCGCTGCTGCACCACCATTAAAGGTTTTCATATTTGTAATTGGAGCTGAAAAATTCGCTTTTGGAAATTCAGGCACTCTAATAATGTAATCATGAGCAGAGTGGCCAATTGCTAATAAATCTCTGTTTTTTACCATAATATCGCCTTTTTGTATTTCAATTTTATATTGTGTTTTATCATTATTTAATCTTTTGAAAATCACAAAATCACATCTGTGAAATTACACAAAGTCACTACAGTTATATATTAATATATTATATAATTCTAATTTTGCCGAGAGCATTTGAAAAGTAATATTCTAGATTGGTGTAAAGCCCTGATTTTTGATATCTTCCTGGCCGTCATTCAACAGGAAATCTATGAATTCATCTACTTCGCTTTTATCTTCGTTTACTTTAACCAAACTGATAACGTGGCGTGTATCGAATTTTAAAATATCATTTCCTTTGAAATAACTGGCATTCAAAAAGCAGTGCAGGTTTTTAGAATTTCTAACCATTTTGAATGCATCAAACTGGGAATTCACTTTGAATCTGATGTTATAGTTTATATCATAATGCCTGAGTGTGGTCCATGCAAGACGCTGTGCGGAACCTGTAACGTTGACGAAATTCAGGTCATTTAAATCGCTGATGTTTTTGATTTCTTCACACTCCGGACTTGATATCAAGACCAGATAATCGTAGGCTATCGGTGTAAAGTCAATATCTCTTTCATAAGCAATCAAAGGATCATCCAATGTTAAAATGTCAACGGCCCCTCTTTTTGCAAGTTCAAATGCATCTTTATCAGAACTGCTGTAAATATTGGTGTTGAAAGGGTGTTTTATGCTTTCCAGAAGTCCTGTACTGATGTGTCCTCCGGCAATATTTAAATTGTTGGTCTTTTCAATTTTCACAATATATTTCTGAAATTCCTCAAGCAGATCAAGACCTTCTCGTGTAAGGATTGTACCGTTACCAACTTTTTGCGTAATTTTAAAACCTAATTTGTCTTCCGCTTTAAGTATTCTTCTATTAAAAACAGTATGGGATATATTTAATTCTTTAGCGGATTTTCTCTGTGACCTTGTTCTGGATAATGATTCTAAGCTTTGATATAACTTATAATCGTAAATATCACCATTTATATTCAAGCTTATTAATCCTTGACTTTGGAATTTCATTAATTATATATAAAGTTGGATTCATAATATAAACTATATTGTTTTAACTATTTTGGGATTTAGATACAATGGAAATAATGAAGGATTCAATTAGCGCAATTTTAGAAAATATTGAAAATGCAGTGGAATATCTTGACGAAAAAACTGTAGATGAGTTTGAAAATGTTATTATAGGTTCTAAAAATGTTTTTGTAACTGGTGCTGGTAGATCAGGGCTTGCGGCTAAAGCATTTGCAATGAGACTGATGCATTTGGGAATAAGTGCTTATGTTGTCGGTGAAACAATTTCTCCGGCTATTTATGAAGATGATTGTATTATAGCTATTTCAGGTTCTGGGGAAACCAATACTATTGTTTCTGCTGCAAATATTGCTAAATCAAGAGGCGCTAAAGTACTGGCTGTTACTTCTTATCCTGAATCCAGTCTTGGTCAATTGGCTGACGGTTATCTTTTTGTTAAAGGAAGAACCAAACAGGAAGTTGACGATGAAAATTATATGAAACGTCAAATCCATGGTAATTATACTTCATTAACTCCATTAGGTACTGCATTTGAATTAACCACTTTGGTGTTTTTGGATGCTGTTGTATCTGAACTTATGGAAAAAATGCAACAGACTGAAAGTGATTTAAAAGCTAGACATACTGTTTTAGAGTAATTTTAGTCAAAAATTACTCTGTTCTGATTATTATATATATTACAGCGTTGGCCTCTTAAGAATCCGACTAATGTAATATTTCCTTTTTTTGCAATGTTATATCCGGAGTTTGCAGGTGCAGCATTTGATGCCAAGATAGGAACTCCTGCTCTGGTCATTTTTATAACCATGTCTGCAGGCATTCTTCCGCTGTAGATTACATAGCACTTGGACAGGTCAAAGCCGTGCAAAATACCATATCCGATTACTTTATCGACTGCCACATGACGGCTGACATCTTCTTTTACAATGAACTGATCTTCAAAGACAATTCCTGCAACGTGTGTTCCACCTGTAGCCTGCCAGATTTCAGCGTTGTTTTTCAGCTCTTCGATTCTGTCGATCAGTTCGCTGACATGAACCTGAAAGTCAGATTCAACAGGATTGACATGTTTGATTTTGCTTCTCCATCCTCCTGCAGAATCGGAACACAATACAGTTTCGTTTGTTTTTAAGAGTGTATCATCTATTTCAGCTTTAATCTGATTTCCGTCTACTTCAATCTTTTTGATATCATCCATTGATTTTACCATATTCTCGTTGAAAAGATATCCTACTGCAAACTCTTCAAGGGAATCTTCAATTGCAGATAAGCTACGACTAATGTCGTTGTTTATTGTTAATGTGACTGTTTCATCAAGTACTACTTTTTCTTCCACGTTTTCTGTTTTTCCGTTTTTATATTTTATTGCATCAATCTTTTCAACTTTCATGTTAATTCCTCATTTAATAATAATTATATAAGTGTATTTTTTTAAATTTTGCCATGAGTTAATGTAGATTTAAAGGTAAATTTGCTATTTTTTCATAATTTTTTTTGAATTGTATGTATGGGGTATAACGGTAAAAGTTGAAATTTTAATTTTGTTTTATTCATTACAAATGATTATTTATGTAATTTTTTTTTGATAATCTTCGATATTTTAAGGTGATTTTACTAAAGAATATAGTATATTAAAAATTTAGGTTAACTAAAAAGTTTAAACTTAATACAGAATTTTTGTTTTTTTACTAACGAACGAATCTAAAATTGCCATTTATCGATATGAAAATATATTTATTTCGTAATTTTGCTTATCATTTATAATCTTATTTTATTTTAAAAAGAAAATGGATGATTATTAAATTCTATTATAATCAAATGAGAACTTTTTAAATTTGAATATTGCTGTTAAATTTATTTATTTTTTTAAAAATAGAAAATTTTCGATATGAAAAAATATTTATAATGATTAATTATTACAAATATATATAACTCCATTCTCCTATTTAAATATTTCTTTTAGATTCATATAACAAAGCCTTTTTATATATAAAAGTCAAACATATTATCATAATACTTTGAATTAATCTTATTTATGGGATTTCCATAGTATTATTTAAAATTTAAAAAAAGGGAATAAGAGGTTGATAATATGAGTTCATCTTTTAAAAGTCCTGTAGACACAGCAAAAGCAATTTCTGCTACTGCTGGCGCTAAAAACTCTGCAGGTATTGTAAATGTAATATTACTCTCCTTCTTAGCAGGAGCTTATATTGCATTTGGTGGTTTATTAGCTGTAGTGGCTAGTGCAGGTATGCTTAAAGCAGGTGCACCAGTCGGGCTAGAAAAATTTGTATTCGGTGCAGTGTTCCCTGTTGGTTTGATCATTGTTGTTCTCGCAGGATCTGAACTATTCACCGGAAACGTCATGTTTATGACTATAGGTGTTTTAGACGGTTCCGCTTCTGTAGGCGGTCTCGCTAAAAACTGGGTATTAAGTTGGATTTTCAACTTCATCGGTGCTTTATTCGTAGCATACGTTCTCGCTTTCATGGGCGGAATTACCCCTACTGACGCAACCGCACCAGCTTATGCTATTTCTGCAAAAGCAATTGCCGTAGCAGAAGGTAAAGTAACAATGCCATTCGCAACAGCTGTTATTAAGGCTATTGGTTGTAACTGGCTTGTATGTTTAGCTGTATGGTTAGCTAACGCATCTGATGATATTATCGGTAAAATCGTCGGTATTTGGTTCCCAATCATGGCTTTCGTTACCATCGGATTTGAGCACAGTGTTGCAAACATGTTCTTCATACCATTAGGTATGTTCTTAGGTGCTAAAGGCGTAACTTGGAGTACTATCATCGTAAACAACTTAATTCCAGTAACAATCGGTAACATTATCGGTGGTGCAATTTTCGTTGCATGTATCTACTGGTACACTTATCTTAAAGAATAAGTAAGATAGAAACAAAAAAACTAAAGAAGCTTTTTTAAAAGCTTCTTTTTCTTATATTCATTAAATTAAAAATATATTTTGGAGATTATAAAATGGTTGAAATTAAATATGTTCCAACAATTTGTCCATACTGTGGTACAGGTTGCGGACTCAATTTCGTTGTAAAAGACGGAAAAATTGTTGGTGTAGAACCTTTAAAAAGACACCCTGTAAATGAGGGTAAAGTATGTCCAAAAGGTAACTTTGGATATCAGTTTATTAATAGGGAAGACAGATTAACTACTCCTTTAATAAAAGAAAATGGTGAATTCAGAGAAGCTTCTTGGGATGAAGCATTAGACTTAGTTGCTAACAAACTCAAAGAAGTGTCCGACGAAGATCCAAACAAAGTTGGATTCTATGCATGTGCTCGTTCTCCTAACGAAAACATTTACATTACTCAGAAATTAGCAAGAGTAGCTTGTGGTACCCAAAACGTAGACCACTGTGCACGTATCTGTCACGGTCCTACTGTAGCAGGTTTAGCTAACACTTTCGGATCAGGTGCTATGACCAACGGATTTGACAGTATCAAAGAAGCAGACTACATCTTCTGTATTGGTTCCAACAACATGGAAGCACACCCATTGTTCGGACGTAAATTAATCCAAGCAAAACAAAACGGTGCTAAATTAGTTGTATTAGACCCAAGATTCACTCCTACTGCTAAAATTGCAGATGAATACGTACAATTCGAAACTGGTACTGACGTAGCTTTAATGAACGCAATGATTAAAGTAATCATTGACAGAGGCTTACAAGATGAAGAATTCATCCACTACAGAACCAAAGGTTTCGAAGAAATGAAAGAAACCGTACAAAAATACACTTTAGATGTAGCTTCCGAAATTACTGGAATCAAACCTGAAGTAATCGAACACTTAGCTATTGATTACGCATCTGCTGACAAAGCAGCTATCGTATACTCATTAGGTATTACCGAACACTCCCACGGTGCTGACAACGTTATGTCCACTGCAAACCTTGCAATGTTAACCGGTAACATTGGTAGAGAAGGTACTGGTGTAAACCCATTAAGAGGACAAAACAACGTACAAGGTGCTTGTGATATGGGTGCATTACCTTCCGATTACGTAGGTTACAGAAAAGTTAGAAGTAAACTTACCAACCACTCCTGGTTTAACCTTAGTAGAAATGATGAATGCTGCTCACGCTGGTGACTTAAAAGTATTATACATCCACGGGGAAGACCCAGTTCTCTCTGATGCAGATGTACAACACACAAAAGAAGCACTCGCTAACTTAGAAATGTTAGTTGTTCAAGAATGTTTCTTAACTGATACCGCACAATGTGCTGATGTTGTATTACCTGCAGCAGGTTGGGGTGAACAAGAAGGTACCTTCACCAGTGGTGAAAGAAGAGTACAATGCTTACACAAAGCACAAGAACCTCCTGAAGGCGCATGGGTAGATTGGAAAATCATGGAAGAAATCGCAGTTAGAATGGGCGTTCCAAGAGAATTATTCCACTACGAATCTGCTGAAGAAATCTTTGATGAAATCAGAGAATGTGCTCCTATCATGGCAGGTATGAACCGTGAAAGATTAGACACTCCTGAAGCACTTCACTGGCCTTGTCCTTCCGAAGACGACCCATGTCAACCATTAATGCACAAAGTAAAATTCGCACACCCTGATGGTTTAGGTGTCTTCCAAGCATTAGAACACAAAGGACCTGTTGAAACTGTAGATGAAGAATACCCATTATTATTAACCACTACAAGGATATTGTTCCACTACCACGCAGCAATGACCAGAAGATGTGAAACCTTAAACAATGAGGTAAAAACTGGATTCATCGAAATCAACACTAAAGATGCTGAAGCAAGAGGAATTTTAAACGGTGAAGTTGTAAAAGCATTCTCTAGAAGAGGAGAAATCGCAATTCCTGCTCGTGTAACTGACGACATCAGAGAAGGTATTGTAAACATTCCAATGCACTTTGTAGAATGTGCTGCAAATGTATTAACTAACTCCGATTCTTTCGACCCTAAATCCAAAATGGTCGAATTAAAAGCTTGTGCTATCCAAGTAGAAAAACTCCCAGAAGTTGTTGAAATGAAAGGAGAAGTCTACAAAGAAGGTACTGACACAGAAATTAAAGCTGAAAACATGGCAACTACCACTGTAAAAGTAGGTAAATAAATAGGGAGTAGATTTAAATGAGCGCAAAAATTAATGATATGTACTACGCATACTCTGCTATTGAAGACATCAAAGAAAAAGGAGAGTACGGAGGAGTAGTAACTACCATCATGAAATACTTATTAGAAGAAGGTATTGTTGACGGTGTAGTTGGTGTAACTCAAGGTCACGATATTTACGATGGTGTACCAACTCTCATTACTGACCCTGCTGATGTAATTAAAACTGCAGGTTCCATTCACTGTGGTACTTTAAACATTGCTAAATTTGTATCCAAATACTTAGATGGTGCAAGATACATGAAATTAGCAGTCGCATGTAAACCATGTGATGCAATGACCATCAGAGAATTAATGAAAAAAGGAAAAATCATCGAAGATAACGTTATTATGATCGGTGTTAACTGTGGTGGAACTATGTCACCTGTTCCAACCATGAACATGATTAGAGATGTATACGATTTAGATCCTAAAGACGTTATCAAAGAAGAAATCGCTAAAGGTAAACTCATTATGGAAACTGCTGACGGCGAAAAAGCTTTCAAAATCGATGAGTTAGAAGAACAAGGTATGGGTAGAAGAGAAAACTGTCAAAGATGTAATCTTAAAATCCCTTCCAACGCTGACTTAGCTTTAGGTAACTGGGGAGTTATCGGTCCTTTAGCAGGAAAAGCTACTTTTGTTGAAGTATTCACTGAAACTGGTGCAGATGTTTTAGGTAAAGTAATTGACGCAGGTTTAATTGCTACCGAAGAACCTATCGAAAAAGGTATCAAAATCAGAGAAAACATTAACAACTTCATGTTAAAAGAATCTCAAGCTAAAAAAGAAATCGATTACGCAGGTACTACTGGAGACATCATCGATGTATTCTACCAATACGAAGACGAATTCTCCAAATGTATGAAATGTTACGGTTGTCGTGAAGCATGTCCATTATGTTTCTGTGAAGACTGCTGTCTCGAAGCTGAAGGTCCTGAATGGGTACCTGGTGGATACACTCCTGCTGCTCCATTCTTCCACTTAACACGTTTAGTACACATGGTTGACGCATGTACCAACTGTGGTCAATGTTCCGAAGTATGTCCATGTGAAATCCCTGTAGCTAAAGTATGGAGTACTGTAAACAACAAAGTTAGAGAAATCTACGGATACATCCCAGGTATGGGCAGTGACGACCCACTTCCATTTACTGACCACGTATCCAAAGCTAAATGGTTATAAGGATTTTTCCTTATTTCCACTTTTTTTCTTTTTTTTATTAAATTTCGCCCTATTTTCATTAAAAAACTTTTTTTCACATAACAATTTTTAAATATAAATAACAAAAAATTATTATTATACAAATAATAAGTGAAAAAAATGTTATTTTATATTTTAAAAGAAAAGGGAAATCTTAAAAAAGCCTATAAAATGTATAAGGCTTCAAAAAAAATTAACCAGTTAGATTTATTTGATGAAAATTTTTATTTAAAAAACAATCCTGATGTCAGGGATGCAAAAGGAAGCCCTCTTCAGCACTATCTCTACCACGGATATAAGGAAGGAAGGCGCCCTGGAAAGCATTTTGACAATAACTATTATTTAAAAAACAATCCTGATGTTAAAAAATCCGGAGAAAATCCTTTAGTTCATTATGTTCTTCACGGTAAAAGGGAAGGAAGATATCCGGTCAAACCGATGGATAAGGAAAATGCCAAGGAAATCAAGCGTCTTAAAAGAATTGTCAGAAATCAGAATAAGGCACTTGACTCCTATAATCAGCTGTTCAATGATTTGTATATTTTCCATGAAACTACTCCTAAAGGTGCCCTAAAGGATATGCAGGATTTATGCCTTGAGATAATGATCTTTTTAGACAATATCTGCAAAAAATATGATATAGAATACTGGCTTGATTACGGAAGTCTTCTAGGGCCTGTCCGCCATGGAGGATTTTTGCCGTGGGATGATGATTTCGATTTGGGAATGCTGAAGCATAACTTTGATAAATTGATGGAAGTTACTAAAAAAGAGATTAAGGAAAATGATTTAGAAGGATATCTCTTTATCAAAGACATGAAAAAATATGATAATACCGTAACTGGTTTCATTCAGCTAATATCTCAAAGTCCAGAACTGCCGAACATGCTGGCAGCTGTTGATATACTTCCTTATGAATATCTGAAAAATGATGAAAACCTTGAAAAACAGGAGTTAAAACAAAAAATATCTGATCAAATTGAAATTACTCAAAAGGAATTTCTCGAAAAGGAATATTTCAAAACAAATCCTATCGAAGCCAATAAAAAGCTCAATGAGATTGTAGGTATTGTTGACCATGAAGATGAATACATTATTCCTTCATCCATCAATCTGCGTCCCGGCAGAATCAGGATATATAAAACTGAAGAAATGTTCCCTCTGCAGAATTTCCAATTCGGCGAGCATTATTTCCTGGCTGCAAAAGAAGATAGGACTTATCTGGAAATGTCCTATGGTGAGGATTTCATGAAAATGCCAAGAAACATCAAGATTCATACAAGAATCCATACTTTAATGAAAAAAGATGTTGATTTGCATCAACTTTTCGTTGATGAAATCGAAAGATTAAGAAGTGTCAATGAAAAATTCAATCAGTATTAAACGGTTCACGGTTGTTGATACCGTTTAAAAAGATTTCTTCCAATTTTTCTTCACTTTCATTTTTTCTGATATGACTAATCAGTTCAACCAGATTATCGTTTCTAAGTAGACATGGTTTTATTTTTCCGTCAGGTGTTATCCTTAATCTGGAGCAATTTGCGCAAAATTTAGAGTTATCAACAGGCCTTACTATCTCGATTTCTCCATCGTTTAAGTAATATTTTTTACGCCCCTGCATAAACTTACGTTCTCGCACATCGTCAGCTATATCAGCCAACTTATTTTCTAAATCTTCTAACGGGTAATGGTAATTTGCACTGAACTTGTCATCATCACAGTTTTCACTTTCAATCAGTTCAATCAGCTGAAGGATAATTCCATGCTCTTTACAGAATTCGAACATGTCCTTTATTTCATTCTGGTTAATGTCCTTCATGATGACCATGTTGATTTTAACAGGATACAGTCCGACTTCAACGGCCTTCAGGATACCGGCTCTGGCTTCTTTCAGGTAATCCATTGAAGTAACTTTCTTGTAGGTTTCGGGATTTAATGTATCAAGGCTGACGTTGACACGGTCAAGACCCGCTTTTTTCAAATCTTCAGCATATTTTCCTAAAAGTACTCCGTTTGTTGTAAGGGAAATGTCCTGGAAGTCAAGGCTTGCAATTTTTTCAACGATTTCTACAATATCCTTTCTCACCAGAGGATCTCCTCCGGAAAGTCTGATTTTTCTAACTCCAATTCTTTTAGCAATTTTACAAATCTTATATAATTCGTCCGGAGTCATTTCATCTTTTGAAGAAACCATTCCGTCATGATGGCAGTACAGACAGTTTTCATTGCATCTGTTTGATATAGTGATTCTCAGTGAAAGAATCGGTCTGTCATATTTGTCTTTAACTACGTTTTCCAGCATGTTATCATTCTTCCACTTTAATTTTTATTTCATTAATTTCTGCATCTATTTTCAAGGAATTGACTGTAGAAAATATTGTTTCCTTTAGGATGGCCTGTGTAAAGGCATTCAGTTCAACGTCATGACCATTTGTCTTAAGGTCAATTGTTGCATTTTCCAGTTTTTTATCCTTGATATTTGTAATTTCAATATCTATTGCCTTCACGTTATCTTCAGTTTTGATTGCATTTATCATTCCCTTTATTGAATTTGAAACGATATTTTTTGTAAATGCATTAATTTCAAGATCATTTCCATTGATAAGAATGCTGCATTGTGCGTCTGACGGGTTTTTAGGGGAGTTTTCATTAGGGATTACAACTTCTATTTTACCTATTTCGCTGACGTTATAGTCTTCAAGATTCAGTGTGTTTATCACTCCGACAATACTTTGTTTGATAAAGTCACTTACGAATCTGTTGAGGCCGACCACTTTTCCATCTATTGACAAATAACTTTTGATATCATCCAGATTATCAATACTCAGGTTTCCTTTCCTGATTTCACGGGCAATGGTTTCTCCATTGTTAAATCCGCAGTTATTTGCAAATAATGTATCAACTATATCATGACCTCTTTGTTCTATTAAGTCAGCAAGTTGACTGACTCCATTTTCATCAATATTGAATGAATCTATCTCAGCAATGGTATATTCATCTTTTACATCAGGGGATGTGATGATTTTCGGATAATTGTATTTTTTGTATCCTTCAATTATTACAAAATCATACTCATCAAAGTGCTTTAACATGAATAGAATCCTGTTTAGGTCATGCTCTTTTTTTGCATTAAAAAAAGTTGTTGATCCAACACCTACAACCAAATTGGCTCCTGCCTGTTTATGTTTCCAGGTATCGGTATTTTCCTTGTCCATTTCAATAGAATGGTGTGAATGCTTGATTGAAGCTACATTATAGCCCCGTTTTGTTAATTCTTCTATAACTTTTACAGTTAGTGAGGTTTTTCCCGTATTTTTCTTACCAACTATAGACACTATTTTCATTTTATATTCCCCTGTAATATTAATATGTTTTTGTATTAATTATATCTTTTTGATAACCATGTGTAGTTACTACACATTTTCATTAAATGGAATATTTTTATTACATTATCTGACGCTTTGAAAATGTGAAAATCGATCGGTTTTTGGTGAATTTCGGAGTGTTGTAACAATCTTAATGTTTCAGGAAAAACTGATAATTATTTCGTATCTGGTCTGTTTGTCAATTTTGAGAGAGTTTTCAGATTTTGATGTGTAGTTACTACACATTTTAGGTGAACCTAAAAATTTTTTATAATTTTTCATGATTTTGTAATACTTTTTTTATATATTTTTATTACATTTTTTAATTAATTTTCTTATTTTTTTCATTAAATTTAAGTTTTAATATGCTTATTCTTTATTAAACATATAAATAATACTAGTTTAGTTTCATACTCTTCTTAATTTTTTTTATTGCAGATTTAAGCTCTTTATAGTATAATTTCTAAACTTTGGATGTGTACTTTTACCACAGTAATATATAATATTTTCTATTTAATTCTAGTAGGCAACTATATTTATATAAGTAAATATATTTTATATCATTACACATGGTGGTTCAAATGCCAAAACATATTGCATCTGGTCTTAAGTATTTGGCTGCGGTCAAATTAAAAGATGCCGGTAAAAGTCACCAAGAAATTGCTGATGAGTTAGACGTCGATAGGTCTACCATATCACATTATCTGAATGGTAGGAACTTATCCTGGAACTCTATTGATGTTGCAAGAACAATAATAGATTTAACTCCTAGGGATTTTTTAAGAATGGCTGAAGCAATATTTGATGAACCGGAACAGAGTCGTAAAATTGTGAATATTTGCCGAGAGAGAAATTTCGAAGCAATAGTAGAAGATTCTTGTATTGGTTGCGGCTTATGTGTAAATGCATGTACAATGAAAGCTATTAAGTTAGAATCATTAAAAGCACATGCAGACTCCATACAATGTTGTGGTTGTCAGCTATGTAGCGATGAATGCCCAACTAATTCGATAAAAATTTTGGAGATTTAGTATGATTAGAAATTTAAAAGAGGTTAACGACAATAACTTTGACATCACTAGGTCCGCAGAAGAAGTCAGAAACTTGTCTTTCAACGACCACGTTTGTTTAGGATGTGGAATTTGTGAATCTACTTGTCCTGTCGAAGCAATTACATTAAATGCGATTGCTGTAGATGCACGTCACAGACTCTTTAATGACGTATACTTCAGTGGTCACGAAAAGATTGCTCAAAACTTCAAAGAAGACTTTGATGTTCAAAGAATAAGCATTGACGAAAGTAAATGTGTATTATGTGGTATGTGCAGTGGATTATGTCCTGTTGATGCATTAGTATTAACTATCGATGGCGTACCAATCAAAGAAATTGAAGCATATCCTCATTACAACGCTTTCTCAGAAATCGATGATGACGAATGTATTTACTGTAAAAAATGTGAAGTTGCATGTCCTCGTGATGCAATTGTCATTGAAAGAGTTTTACCAAACCGTGCTGACTTAGTAACCGGTGAAATCAATGTCGATGATGAAGAATGTATCTACTGTGGAATCTGTCAGGAATTATGTCCTGCAGAAGCAATTGTTGTAGACCAAGCAACCGGAGCAGAATCTATTGTTATTGATAAAGACAAATGTGTATACTGTCTCGTATGTAAAAAAGCTTGTCCTACCAACGCTATTAAAGCAATCTGTAGAGCATGTAACTACGGTGAATATGACTTAGATCCTTCCAAAGCAGTTGTTAAAGGAAACTCAGTCATTGACTCAGAACTTTGTGTATTCTGTGGATGGTGTGAAGGCGTATGTCCTACTGACGCAGCAAAACATAAAAAACCATTCCAAGGTTCTATTGAAATTGATGATGACAAATGTCAAGCTTGTGGAGCTTGTGTAGATATCTGTGGCTGTAATGCTTTAGCATTCCCTGTATCTTCCGGTCCTGGTTCAAGAATGGATCATGTTATTGCTTACAATGATTACTGTGTAAAATGTAAAGCATGTGCAAACGCATGTCCTAACGGTGCAATTACTGTAAAAAGAACTGAAATTGACCACACACCTATTAGCTCAACTACTTGGAAAGAAGCTTTAGATGCAATTAAAGACTAGGTGATTCGATGGAACTTAAAGTTAATCAAGATAATTGTTTAGGATGCGGGATTTGTGTAATCGCATGTCCTGTCAATGCAGCTATCAGTCCAGAAAACGCTGGTGGTAATGGTGCAAAGACTGAAGAAGTTATTATGATGGTCGAAAACGGATTCATCAAACTGTTCAGTCCTGAAAAATGTGAAGAATGTGGAACATGTCAAATGTTTTGTCCAGTAAATGCTATATGGTTAGAATAGGGGGATTATTATATGCATTATGCTAATACTTATTTAGAAAAACCTGTAGTGCCTGATGTAAAAATTACTGGTGAAGGAACTACTGACGTACTTAAATGTATGTTAAACACCGGATCTGACATCTACCAAGGTGCTTGTAAAAAAAGAGGATCCACTTTAAAAGAAGAATATAAAAACGCTTCCGGTACCTGTTACATGGATCCTAGAGATATGGCAAAATTAGGTGTAAACAACTGGGATACTGTACTTGTAAAAACCGATTTCGGTGAAGTTGTAGTAAACTGCGCAGTATCAAGAGACGCACCTCACGAAGGAACTGTATTCATTTGTAAAGGTCCTTGGGCTAACACTATTGTAAGTCACGACACTTACTGCTGTTCTGACCCTACTTACAAAGGAATTAAATGTACTGTCGAAAAAACCGACAGAAAAGTATTACTCATGGCAGACTTAATGAGATGGGTATACAAAAAATACGTTGATGAAGAAGATGACGATGTTGTTGAAAACATGGAATCTTTAGGTGAATTACCTGTTTATCACGGACGTAAATGGGAGGAGTTGATTGACCATGACTTATGAACCACCTGTAACTGATTTTGTTGAAAACTGTACCTGTGCATTCTGTGGTTGTAACTGTGACGATTTAGACTACTTAGTTAAAGATAATCACGTAGTCGCAGTAAGACACGCATGCAGATTAGGAGCAAGTAAAATTATGGAAGATATGGATCAAAGATTACTTGTTCCAATGATTAGGGATGAAAACGGAGAACTTACTGAAGTAGACTGGGATACCGCTTTAGACAAAGCTGCAGAATACATTGCTAATTCCATCAGACCTGTATTCTACGGTTGGTCTGAAACCTCTACCGAATGTATGAAAGAAGGAGTAGCATTAGGTGAATACATCGGTGCAGTATTAGATAACCAAGCTACTATCTGTCACGGTCCTTCTCTCCAAGCTGTACAAAACGCAGGTTACCCTATTCAAACCTTAGGAGAAGTTCAAAACAGAGCTGATGTTATTGCTTACTCTGGAAGTAACGCTATGAACTCTCACCCAAGACATATGGCAAGATACGCTGTATTCTGTCGTGGATACTTCAGACAAAGAGGAAGATTCGACAGAACTGTTATCACCATGGATTTTCTACAATGCTATTAGAGCTGTACTCAGAGGAAAAGAATTATACCAAGACGTAATTTCTGGAATTCCTAAAGAAGATATTTACGAATTAGCAGAAGAAATGAAAAACGCAGAATTTGGTGTTCTCTTCTTCGGTTTAGGTTTAACCCACACTTTATCAAAACAAAGAAACATTGATATCGCTATTAAAATGGTACAAGACTTAAACAAATACAGTAAATGGGGTCTTACTCCAATGAGAGGTCACTTTAACGTAAACGGATTCAACATTTTCATGGCATTTGAATGTGGATTTGCTTTCGGTGTTGACTACTGTAGAGGTTACCCAAGATATATGTTAGGAGAAACCAACACTATCGATTTATTAACCAGAAAAGAACCTGACTGTTTCATGGTTATTGCAGCTGACCCAGGTGCTCACTTCCCTAACGGAGCAAACCAACACTTAGCTAACATTCCTGTTATTCAAATCGATATTCACTGGGGTCCATCAACCGAACTCGCTGATGTTGTATTGCCAGGTTCATTCATTGGTGTAGAATGTGCTGGTACCAGTTATCGTATGGATGGAGTTCCTATCTACATGAAGAAAGCTATCGACAAACCAGAAACCTGTCGTGACGACGAATGGATTGTCCGTGAATTGAAAGAAAGAGTAATGAAACTCAGAGAAGAGCCAAACGTAGCTCCAAAATATGTGCCAAATCCAAACGCACT